>JAUWJM010000057.1 GCA_030607715.1 Candidatus Aerophobota bacterium | reverse complement strand
CTTATAGGATCAGAGGATGTCAGGATTTTTCTCGTTCGTACCTCCCCTGTTGATTCGTTAATGTCTACCACATCAGTAAAAGTTCCCCCTATATCTATACCTACCCTATGTAACATCTTTTTCTCCTTTAATCTACTAACTTATTTTGCTATAAATAATACCTTCTGGGGAAAGTAAAGGAACATTTATTCTCTCCCCTTTAGAGTACAATTGTACAAAAAATTAGAGACTCTTATAATCATCGGAAGCTACGTTTAAGAAGAAAATATAAACTCGTGTGCAATTAAGACAAAATTTTTTTTCATTTTTTTCTATATCAATAACTCACCGGATCTCTCCTGTGAGTACCTCTTTTTCTGAGTCAGAAACTATTTTCTCCAGTTCCTTTTTAGTAGTTCTATCCAAAGAAGTTACTTGATGAGTTTCAATTATTTTAAGAGCTCTATCCCGAGCTAGATCTATCGTTTTTTTACAACCTTTATTTTTCCATATTTCACGGGATTCCCGGTTTAAAACAGCAGCCCGGTAATACTCCCCTTTGAAATACTTGAGGGTATGTTCACTGTCTAAGAAGTGTCCTCCCGGCCCAACTGCATCTATCATTGAAACAGCTAATCTTTCATTGTCCATTTTCAAGTCCTTAAGAATTCTGAAAGTCATACCTATAAGATCATTATCTATCACCAGTTGTACAGGGCTTACCGTTCCATCAGATTCTAACATTCCCGCTCCCGAGAGAATGTTAGCTCCCGCTAAGGAAACAAGAGGGGTAGTGAATGCCTTTTCTAAAGCAGCTTGTTCATCCAATATTTTTGAGTCTGTGCGAGGACCATGCACATCAGTAAAAAAACCATATTTTTCTCTGGCTAATTGAATAGCCACTACTGCAGCTATAGTACTTTCTGCATAACCGTATGCGCTTATAGAAGTAGTCATGTCAAACACTAAAGGACGTATTGTATATACTACAGGAGAACCAGGATTGAGGCTTTGCATTATTACATTACCAGCAAGTATCTCTGCATTAAGTAAAACCACCATTCCTGCTAAAGTTACTGGAGCAGTACCTCCAGCGATGGGTGAGGAATTCAACATTACTGGTATTCCGTATTCACCACAAACTTTAAGTATTTCTATATCATCATACCTATATTGCAATGGAGTGAGGCTAGAGGCATAAATGCTAACCAGTGGTTTCTTCCTTAACTGCTTTTTGCTCCCCGCAACAGCTTCTGCCATCAAAGCTATATACCCCATGTTCTTATCATTATACGGCTGAAGTTGAATATGCTTAGTAGTGTTCTCCAACATAATCTTCGTAACACGGACATCTCGTGTAGGTAAGGGTACATCGTTAGGATAAATACCCAAAATATAATTTATGTTTTCAAGTGCATCTACAAGAATAGCCCATTCTATTACATCGGTTACAATAATTTCTCTGTATTTATTGGTCCTCAAATCTATCAAGTGATCAGGGCCTCCAGTAGGTCTAGCATATATGGTATCCTTTTTTAAAATTACATCTTTTTCCGGATCACGAGCAGCTAACTTAAAACTTTTTGGTACTTTTTGACAAGCTTCTTCTACCAATTCTGGAGGAAATTTTACCATTTGATTTTTATGATTAACATTGGCGCCCACTTCTTCCAATTTTTTTAACACCTCTTCATGAGCAATTTTAACTCCTGTTTTTTTAAGCACTTGTAAAGAAGCTTCATGGATTTCGGTGATCTTTTTTCCAGACACTAGCCTAAGGAAAGGTATCTTGCGTTTCATCTATTACTCCGCTTCTTAAATTTAAATTCATTCAGCGCTTCTATAACACTTTCTTTAAAAATATTAAGCATTTGATCAATTTCTTTTTTAGTGATAATTAAAGGAGGAGCAAAAGCAATCCAATTTGGATCATATCTTAGTATCAATCCTTTTTTTAAAGCAGTTTTACCAACTCGGACTCCAAATTTTATACTTTCATCGAATAGTTCATTAGTAGAGGTATCCTTTACAAATTCTACACCTATAAGAAGTCCTTTTCCTCTTATATCACCAATAACTCCTAAATCATTGTTAAGCTCTTTTAATTTATTTCTCAAATAATCTCCAAGCTCTTTTGCTTTTTGAGGAAGGTTTTTATCTAATATTTCATTGATACAGGCAATACCAACAGCACTCGATAGAGGATTACCACCATAAGTATGACCCTCAGAAAATTCTACATGCTCTTCCTCTTTCCCCCAAAATGCAGCAGCTATTTTATCTCTATAAGCAATACCAGCCAGAGGAGAATATCCACCACCCATACCTTTACCCATGCAAAGAATATCAGGGGTTGTATTAAATGTTTGAGCAGCAAACATATTACCAGTCTTCCCAAAACCTGTTATCATCTCATCAAATATCAAAACAACGTTATATTTATCACATATCTTCCTCAATAAAGGTAAATATTCATCTGGAGGCGTTACAATTCCACCTGTATTTCCTATAGGCTCTATGATTAAAGCAGATACAGATTCTGGCCCTTCAAGTTCAATTATTTTATCAATCATTTTTGCACAAAGAATATTACACTGAGGATACTTCTCCTCATAAGGGCAGTGAAAGCAGGTAGGGGGGAAAGTATGAATAAATCCAGTTAAAGTTGGCTCAAACATCATTTTTCTTTTACTTATACCTGTTGCACTTAATCCTCCCATTGTAGTTCCATGAAAACCTTTATACATTGATATAACTTTATACTTATTAGGATTACCTGTTTGCCTGTGATACTGCCGGGCAAGTTTCATTGCTGCCTCTGTTGCTTCAGAGCCACCACTAAAAAGTTTCACAGTATTTAAATCATCAGGGGTAATTTTTGCTATAAGTTCCGCCAGTTGTACTGCAGGTGGGTTTGTAGCATGAAGTGGGGGAGCAAAGGTAATTTTCTCTATTTGCTCTCTAATTGCTCTCTTTACCCTTGGGTTATTATGTCCAATTGTAGCAACATAAATTCCAGAAATACCATCAAGATACTTTCTCCCATAAATATCTTGATACCATACTCCATCTGCTTTTGTTATTATCAATGGTTCTTTGATAAACTCCTGCATTTGTTTAAAGTCAAGTACAATATGTTTAAGATGTTCTTCTGAAGTTAAATAACTTAAATCCTCTCTCATTTCTTTTCCTGACAACTTAATTTTCCTCCTTTCAATTAACTAAAATGTACTATTTCAACATTTAAGAAACAGGTTTTAGCACTACCTTAATTGCCTCTTTATTTTCCATTAATTCGTATCCTTTTCTCCATTCTGTAATTGGAAAGATATGAGTAATAAGAGGTTTAGCTTTTAGCTTACCTTTTTCCATAAGTTTTATAACATGTTCCCATGTTTGCCAGTTGTGAGAGAAGCTTCCTCGCAAAGTCACAGATTTTGATATCAAGGGATCTAAACTAAAGTTAAGAGGTTTGGGACCCCACCCAACCTTAGTTATCTGTCCCAATCTTCTTACCAGTTGAAGACTTTGATACATTGAAGCTGAATTTCCCGCAGCATTAATAACTAAGTCAGCTCCTATTCCCTTAGTCTTATCCATTACTATCGATACAGGATCCTGTTCATTTAAATTTATACATATATCTGCTCCTAATTCCTTAGCTACCTTTAATCTCTTATCATCTACTTTTGTTCCAATAATAATCAACTCTCCTGCGCCAAGAACTTTAGCCACTTGTAAGCAATTAAGACCAATAGGACCTGGACCAATAATAACTACGGTATCACCAGCAGAAAGCTTAGATACAACCGCTACAGCATTATAGCCAACACAAAGGGGCTCAGTAAGGGAAGCTTCTTCAAAAGAAATATTTTCTGGTACTAAATGAAGTATTTCCTGACGCACTTTTACATAACTGGTAAAAGCTCCATCAACCCCATAACCAAAACCTAATCTTTCAGGACAAAGATGGTAGTTACCACTTCTGCAAAAACAGCATTTTCCACAAACATAGGCATGAGTTTCACTGGTTACTTTATCTCCTTTCTTAAAATCCTTAACATCTTTGCCGGCCTCCTCAATTATACCACAAAATTCATGACCAGAGATTACAGGAGTATTTACCGGAAAACTTTGTTTATTGTGCCACATTTCTATATCACTACCACAAATACCAGCCGCCATTACTTTTAACAATACCTCATTCGACCCAATTTTATGAATAGGAACTTCTCTTACCTCTACCATTCCATCTTTATTACCATACTTAACTATTGCTTTCAAAAACTTCTCCTAATGTAATATCTTTCAAAAAGTAATATTTATACAATATCTTTTATTCTTTTTTGAAGTTTTTCCTTTGTCATTTCATGAGCATGAGTAAAACCATCCAATGTAGCTTTTACTGGAATCCAATTTTGTACCTCATTAATTTTATCCAGATAAAGCACAGATTTAGGTTTAAACATCTCTGAATCACCAGGTAGATAGTATGCCTGTTTAAATATCTCACTTTTACAAAGTAATTTTAAAATAGATTCATCAACTGGATTTTGTACAGATTTAGGGCTTAAAGTGTGAGGATTGCTATCAAACTGATGCCTAATGTTTGGGAAAACTGTTATTATAGGAACACCTAATAGCTCTGTTATATCTGGAAAGAAATTGTTATAATTTCTAAGTGAGGCAACCAGTAATTTAACTTTAGCTGGATTATAATCTAAGTTTTCTTTAGAATATAGAAGTTTGTAAGCCTTCTTAGCTACAGCTACTCCAGCATATTGCGCTGCTTTTCTGGCATTTGGAATCCCTGAGGCAAGTAATTCATCTCGTACTGGGAAAGCTAAGCGTCCATTCATCAATACTAAGTGAGAAGCAATTGCTTTATCAGAATTAATTGCTTTAGCAAAAGGAATAAGTTGAAAAAGCCCAAAATCCACTGTAATAGTAACTCCAATGCCAATTTGCGTTAGAACTTTTGCAACTTCCAGACCAGCTTTTGTCCCAGGCAGCTTAAATACTACATTAGGAATACCTCTTAATTGTCTGAAAAGATACAAATAAATTCTAAGTGCTTGATCTAACATCTTATTAGCATTTCCATGATTGCTCGGATTTACCTGAAGGCAAATATACCCCATATTACCATTGGTTAAAAGGAAAACATCCCTGAGCAAACGAGCATTATTTAAAACAACTTCAGAAATAAAGATATCAGTAAAATGCTCAATGTTTTCCTCCTTAATGTCAGTTACTCTTACCGATTGATTATTATTGAAAAATTGTTTAATTAATTCATCAACTTGAGTATCACTAATATCCAGTTTTCTTTCTAAATTTAAATAAACCAGTTGTGGATTGGTAGTTACAAATGATGCTCCAAGCCACATAGCTTCTTGCAAATGAGCTGCGTAATCATTTCCTATCTCAGTTAAAGTAGATTTATTATTTCTCATCTCAGCGATTTTTTTTAAATTGCTACTTTCAACAAAGTTAAATATTTGATTCAAATACTGATCAATACTATCACCTGCTATTTTACTTGCAGCTACTTGCAAATCATTTTTATCAACACCTTCGCTCTCAAGCCTCTCTTTCGTTGTTTTGTTTAAAAAGGAAAGCGATTCTTTGCAAAGAGTTGAATTATCTCTTTCCCATTTTTTTAACAAACTTTGATTTTCACTAATCTGGTGATCAATTTGATTCTTTGATAGAATATCTCCTGAATGTAGATTCTCATTTTGCAAATTCCAGCAAGGCAAAAAAGATTTAAGATTGATAGTTAAATTTATAAGAAAAAGAAAGGAATTATTCTGGAAAGATAAATCAGAGGTATAAAAAAGGCTATCTAAGTCTTCTCGCAAAGAATTAAGAAAATTAATTAATAAATGGGGCCTGGTTAATAATGTAACATCAAGACTTGTCTGTTTAAATTGACTATTTTTAATCTGAGAAACAATCTTACTTACTGACATTTCTGTCTTTATTTCTCTTTCTTTACTAATCTTAGTAATTAATTGCTGTCTTATATCTCTATCCTCCACAAATCCTACTTTTTTCATAAATTTCTCAATTTTTTGCTCAAAATCCAACTCTATCTCCTTTATCAATTCAAAAAAAATTAACCACTGGAATCACTGAAAATTCTTAAGAAAAAGTAGCCGCAACCTTCAGGTTGCGCTGTTTTACGCAGGCTAAAGCCTGCGGCTACCAGATTATAATTGGGAAGCGAGATATTTTCCTACCTAATTAAGATGTAGTGCAGACCTTTAGGTCTGCCTAAATTCTTATTCTTCCAATAAATCCTCTTCTACATCGGCTAAGTGGCTGTGCATTGTTCTGCGAGCTAATTTTTTATCACCTTTTTTAATAGCCTCAAAAAGTTTTGTATGTTCCTCAAGGTATTTTTGAGGATGATCAGGAAGTGCCCAGCTTTTTTCCTTTATATTTACCCAAAGACTTGCCTTTAGTCCATCGGCTAAGTAATTCATCATTTGAAAAAGAATAGAATTGTGAGCTGCCTTAGCTATAGCAATATGAAACTGTATATCAAATTCCATAGCCCGAGGAATATCACTGAGGGAGTTTTTCATTTTATCAAGAGCTTCTTCTATATCCTCTATATCCTCTAAAGTTGCCTTTTTAGCAGCAAGTCCAGCAATTTCTGTTTCTATTACTTTTCTTGCCTCTAAAAGCTCAAAAGGGCTTTCTTCTTTTTCCAATTCTTTAACTTGCTGAGTATAGGAAGTTGAGTTAAATGTATTTTTTATAATGTTTCCCTTACCACCTCTACTCTCGATTATCCCCAATATCTCCAGGGCAGATATAGCTTCTCTTAAAGGAGGACGAGACACCCCTAATTTTTCAGCTAAAATGCGCTCCGGAGGAAGCTTATCACCAGGTTTTAATTTTCCTTCCTTAATTAAACTTTGGATTTGCTCCACTATTTCCATATAAACTTTCTTAGTTTGGACTTTCTCAAACATTAAATTTATCTCCTTTATCATTCACTACTTTATAATAAAATGGTAAGACCAATTATATTTATTGAATATTATATCATATATAAAAATTTTGTCAACCCTTTGACAGAAATTTTTTCGTTAAAAATTCGATAGTTGGAAGGGTATTTAGTTGACAGTTTAAAATGAAGAATTAACGGTAGATATGAAGAAATTTTGTAAATAGATTATAGATAAAAACTTGTTGAAAGTGGATTAAATCCTTACAGTTTATCAATATCGGGAACTTTTCCACTGGATAGTTTGTATAAAACCTCTCCTGCTTTCCTTACCAAAAGAATGCCTTCACCTTCTCTATCAGCATAATTCTCAATATTAATCTGGGTGGGATTAATGTAACCTAAATTAATCTTTTTGCATTTTTCTTTGTTTATCCCGGTGGCTAAAACTACTTTTATGCGAGATACCTCTTTTCCATTCCTATAAGTCCCAATTCCCTTAACTAAAGTTGAATGGGACAAGACTACTCCGGGAATATCTTTGAACTTATCCATTTGTTTTAAGAAATAGTCCCTGGTGTGATAGCCCACCTTCTCAAGATACCTACCATGGGTATAAGAGATCTCCTTTATATGAGGAGCATAAATTATTAAGACTCCTCCGTTCTCTATCACTGGTTCCAATTTATACATACATTTACCTGCGGTCCAGATATCCTCATACATTTCAGGTGCTACAGATAAAACAGTATGGAAGTTCCTTTTCATATACCTAATATTAACCTGAGAGGAAAGATCACAAGCTTTAGACCAAGCCTTCTCCCCTCCCGCATAAAACCCACAGATCTTCTCTCCCTTTGTTACAAAACAGAACATTGTTATAGAAATATCAATAAAAGATACAGATTTATCTATTACCCCCCTTACAGGAGTATTCTTTACCCCATTTATCTTGGGATTAGTTATCAATGCTCCCAGCCAGTGAAACTTGTGTATAATTTCAGGTCCAGCAATTCCTGGGAAAAGATACTTATAGCCTCCCGAAAAACCTACCGCTTCGTGAGGAAAAACAGGTCCTACTATGATAAGCTCATCATAATCAAAGATCTTTTTGTTTATATATACAGGGATTTCTTCATCCATAAGCCCCTTGGAAATTTTCTGAATTTCTTTACCATTGATAGTTCCAATGCAGGTAAGCTCATTTGGCCTATCCCAGTTATGCTGGAAGATATTAACATTTCTGTATTTAGTTTTCCTTTCCTCAAAAGTTATCCTTAAATATTTATTTATCTTTTCCTCATTCATAATAGGATGAGTACCCAGGGCGATAATAAAATCTATTTTTTTTGCTTCTTTAGAAAGCTCCTCACAAATTGTTTTAAAAAATAAATCTGTGGGAGCAGTGCGGGTGGTATCAGGAATGATAACTAAAACTCTTCTATCATAAAAATCCCTTTTCCTTAACGCTTCTTGACATAAATTTATAAGCTCTTCCTTGGTTAAAAACCTATCCTTGTGTTCTTTTTCTACAATCATCTATAAATTCCTAAGTTCAGGGTCAGTGATTCTTGATGCTAATTACAAAATGACCTGCATGCCACCAGGGCCATATATGCACAACAAGACTCTGTATTAACCTTAGCAGCAATCGCTAAAAGGATAGGCTCTACAGCAATAGGCATCTCTGTCACCACCTGGCATTATACAGGTCCCTTTAGAGCACTTTCCTCACCACCGCTAATTCCAGTTCCTATAAAAAGAGTCTCTTTATTTTTTGCCTCTTCAGCTCTTTTTTTTCTGTATCCTCAAAATGGAAATTATCCCCCTCTATAAGAATACCCCCGGGAAAAGATAATCTGATGCACTCCTTAGAACATCATCCACCTTTGATGCAGGGATCATTATCCAGAAAGCTTTTTTTCCACTTGCATTTTTAATTCTCCAAAAATTCTCTATACTCCAGAGTAGGCACTGAATCCTCCATCTATGGAGACAACCACTCCAGTTACAAATCTTGAGGCATCAGAGGAAAGATAGATGCACACCCCCATAAGATCCTCTGGCTTCCCAAACTCACCCATAGGAGTATGAGATATTATGGATTTTGCTCGAGGAGTAAGATTCCCATCTTTATCTAAAAGTAGATAGCGGTTTTGCTTGGTGAGAAAAAATCCAGGGGCAATGGCATTTACCCTTAATTTTTTATTATACTCTTGAGCAAAATGAGTTGCCAGCCACTGAGTAAAGTTGCTAACAGCAGCTTTGGCAGAAGAATACCCGGGAATTCTGGTTAAGGGACGAAAAGAATTTATAGAGGATATATTTATAATAGAGCCACCATCCTTATTTTTCACCATAGTTCTACCAAATACCTGACAGGGAAGAATAGCTCCTCCAAAAAGGTTAAGTCCTACAACCTTTTCTAAAGCTGATAAAGGAATATCAAAAAAGCTAAGTTCATTTGAAGTGGTTGCCGCTTTAATATTTCCCCCGGCTGCATTAAGCAAGATAT
>JAUWJM010000091.1 GCA_030607715.1 Candidatus Aerophobota bacterium | reverse complement strand
TTACCTTTATATTGGTTAGAGAAACACCTCAAAAATAGTCTGATAGTCAAGTAGTTAACAGTTCCAAGTTTGTGTGATAAAATAAAAGGGTAGAGCTCATTAAAGTTCTCCGCCTGGCTAAGGGAGGCTTTAGCCTCCTTTTCTTGACCTATAGGAATTTATAGATTATCAAGGGCGACTGAAGTCGCCCCCATCCATAGAAGGATCCTTATTCTTTGGGTAGGGGAGGCTTTAGCCTCCCCTTTCTTGTTTTACAGAAAATTTTGGACTTAACAGAAGAGAAAGTTGGTTTCTCATTTTTTCTTAGCCTGCAATATATTCAAAGCGGGAATATTCTCTTTTGCCCACCAATATCTTCCTTGCTCTGGAGATGTAATCTTGCAATCCTGGATTATGCATATCGCCGATAACATTCCACTTCTCTAAGGCTTTTTTAATCTCACCGGTGTTTGCCAGAGCTTCTTAGCTCTATCAAAGACCTCACGAAGTCTTTGCTCTTTCTTAATTGATAACTTCGTTTGATAAAGTTTCCCTACAAGGCTCAGAGCCAAGGAAGAGATTTCGTTACCTCAACCCAGCCGGGTGTATACACCGGATTAAGGTGCTTGCTGGAGTGCAGTAGCTTGCTACTGCGAAGTTAATGTCAAATGTGAAGACCTGACCTCTTATTTTATTCAAACTTGCAATTTTTGCTTATCATTGCAATTGATTTGGCGTGAGGACTTTAAGGGACAGTTTTTCCTGAAAGTGAGCCGCATTCCAGGTCACAAAAAAATCTAAATGTCTGCTGTGTTTCTGGGCGACCTCTGCAATTAGAGCGTCTCTAAAGATTAACTTGCGCTTCATTATCTCTAGAATCTCTGCAGGAGCAAAGCAGACCTTTTCATTCCCATCGTTGGGGAAGAGGATTCTCAGATTAAACTGTGTTGCAAAACCGATGAAAAGTTCCTGCAGACTTTGAGAACTCAGGTTAAAGGAAAGGATACCGCACACCTCCATAAGGTTATACACGGTAGCCCAGCCCACAAGTTTGCCTTGCTTCACACGTTCCAGGAAGAGCTTATTCTCCGAATATCTGAAATCTCGGGGGTAGCGTAAATCAATGAGAAAAACATCTGTATCGATTAGAACCCTTAGTTTTTTATTCACACCTCACGCTCTCTTCCTGGAGTAAGCGATAGCTTCCTCAACGGTAGGCAAGTAAGGCTTGGTCTGCTGGAGTTCTTTCTTAATCTTTGACCAGTCGATCTTTTTACCAGGCTTTTTTCCTTGATGTAGAGCCAGAACGGCTTCCCTAAGAGGACTTGCAGAGCGATCTAACGCCTCCCCAAGGATTTCTTTGATCAAGGCACTGCGGGTTACCCCCTGTAGCTTAGCTATCTCTTCAAGTCTGCGAACCAACTCCTCATCCATGCGCACAGTTACCACTTGCATGGAAAATCCCTCCTTATTGTATTACTTTATTGCACTTATTATAATACAAAGTAGGGGCAAGTCAAGTCCGAAAATTTTAAGAGAAATCGACTCTGATCAATTATCAAAAGAGTTGCTAAAGATAAAAGGGAGCCTATCCTCTTTACATTTACTCATTACGAAGGAAGGACTATCGACTATGTCAGGGAAGGTATTTATAGCCTTAGCCAGAGTATCTTAATCCCTGGGTGGCACAACAATCCTTGCCTTTCCATCCTGGTTCACAAAGGAAACTCCTGTTGGAAGGTTAGTGCTCACCACCGGTTTCTCGCAGGCCATTGCCTCCAATTGCACAATTCCAAATGTCCCACTTTTTGCAACAGAAGGTAAAACAAATACATCGCAGGCATATTTTATAGCTTTTGTCAAACTTATTTAAAATTGTGTAGCCAGACAAAACGATTCTCCATCTCGCTGGAGGAATATGTGGAAAGTAATTTGAGAACACGCCTGAGTAATTCTTTCAGTTCTAAGTGGTCTGAAACAATGATCCCCCTATGAGAATAATTTTTTTCTGTGTACTCTCTGGCAAATGCTACAAAATTTTTAATGTTATATGTTAGGATAGCTCGTCCATTTTTAATAGCGAATTCTAACTGTGCTCTGTCGCTTTTTCCCAACATATTTCTGTATTTAAAGCAAGATCTTTTTCAATTTCTTCCTGATGATCATAATAAAAAGATAGAGCATCATAAATTTGAGCTAAAGTTAAATGGGGAAATTCTCTTACTAGCTCTTCTGGACTCATTCCCTGTTTCAAAATGTACACTACTGCTGAACGAACAGGGAACTTTGTTCCTTTAATAATAGGTCTACCGCCATAAAAATTTTTTTGAGAAACAATATAGGGATGTTTAACTTTTACTTGCATTTTCTCACTCTCGGTTTGATTTTTAAGGAGTATTTACGGCAATTTTAATAATGATCACCAGGGTAGTTAGAGAAATGAGGTCTCCTCTATCCAAGCGAAGAGTTTGGTAGCTTATCAAATCCAGACTCAACATTTCCAAAAAGATTTAGAAGACATGCTTAAAACTTGCACTGAAGCGCAGAGATCATAAAATTTCCCTTTCCCTATCCCAGAATTCTTTATCCTCTTCATAGAATATCTCTTTGGCTTTATTATAATCAATTTCTATGGATTTGCATCTATTTCTCTTTCCAGTGAAATTAATCAAAGCTATTCTTTATATCAGAACCTGATGCTTCAATGACATCGATAAGGCTCTTTACAGAAAGGTCAAAATTTTTTGCAATCAAGTTAAAATGCTCATCAGCATGAAGAATAACTGCTCTCTCAGATAGGGTAGATGCACTTATGAGAATATCTGTACAGGGAACAGTTATCCTCTTACGGCGCAGAGAAAATGCCATTTCAGCTGCCTTCTGCCATACATTATCATTTATCCTAATTTCATAAAGAGAGTCTAACCTACTTTTAAGCCTTTCAAATTCTTTTTTTGTCCTGGTGCCTTCCAAAAGCTCCAACTTAATTATAGGAGAGATGGCAACCCTATTTTCCTTTAAAAGTGCATCTACTTTCTCTTTTATCCTGGGCAAGAAATTTTTACTTAAAGCGAAGATCCACACTGATGTATCTATCAAAACTAAATTATTCCTCATTTCGCAATCTTTTAAGTTCATCTAAGCTAAGATTTAACTCATATGTTCCTAACTCTTTTCTAAGTGCTTCTCTGTTCCTCGTCTCAATTAATTCCTTAAGTCCCTTTTCTATAACTTCCCTCTTTGTCTTAGCTCCTACCACCTTAATAGCTTCATTCATTAACTTATCATCAATAACTACTGTTGTTTTACCCATTATTTCCTCCTTATAAAGTAATTGGTAATGTCAAAAGTTATTTCTTCTTTTTGTAATTGGTAGCCGCGAGGCTCAGAGCCTGCGTTTTTATGCATTAGTCTTCTCTTACGCAACTTAAAAGTTGCGGCTACCATCTTTTCATTAAGATAATTTCTCTCCCCCTATGTGAATCCTCTTTTTCTTTATCTATAATATTCTCCTGTAATTCCTTCATAAAACTTACCTATTACGTAATTTATGTATATATAATACATAAAAATTATCCATTTGTCAATATGTATAATACTTGCTATCCCCCAGTTTTTGAAATCCCCCTTGACACAGAAATAGTATTCCCTATAATATGTTTATATAAATTTTTTAAAGAGCTATACTTTCGCAGATTTTTGAGAAATCTTGTGTTGATGTGAGTTATGGTGATTGATAAAATCAGGCGTCATATGCCCGCAAGCTCTCATAAAAACTGAATCTTTAATGTTGGACCGGCAAAAAGTGCGAAACTATAGTAAAGAGTATAATATTAATCTGGGAGGGTAGATAATGCCGAATGAGAAAAATAATCTATATCTTTTTGAGGCAGTGGAACTAAGATCAGAGTACGATGCCCGTATTAAAACTCTAAGTTTTCTTCTTCCGGAGAATCGAGAAAGAGAAGGATTCTTTTCTCGAAAAAACAGCGAATACGATGTAGAAAAACCTGTACAAGGTTTTAATATAGAGGAGATTCGCAGCGAAATTAAGACCTTGAGAGTTAAAAGGAGAAAGCTCAACAACGAGATTCAAAAAACCAACTTTAACTATACCATAAAAGTTGGAGAAGATACCCTCACTCTTGCCGAAGCTCTGGAACTTAGAAAACAAACCAATGAAGATATAAAGGAGCTGGCCAATCAGCTTAAAGAGTGTGCCTATGTTAAGGTTATTTATAAGGAAGAAAGAGACATTGTAAAAAAGCCCAAAAGGAACTTTACTGAGGTAGAAAAGGAACTTGAGGAGAAGAGAATTCTTTTTCGGAATATCAATAGAGCTCTCCACAGAGCTAATCACGGGTGTGCAGTGAATTTCAAAGATGAATAAAGCAGGTTAAAAGAGCTTGATGATTACACAGCTAATCTCACCTTTTAGCGGAAAGATTACCAAATCTTAGACTAATAATGCTGGAGACAGGAAAGCAAGTGCTCCTATTATTGTGAGATGATGGGGGCCTGAGAGTAAACTCATAAAAATCAAGTGGTAAAACGTGCTATCCACTTTAAAGATTACACGGTTGGGCTTGAAACCCCTAACTCACCGGCAAAGCCCCTTATCAATTTACCTTAAAGATAATTACAGATTTACCCTTTACCTTTTACTTCAAGGCTTTGCGTCTCCGGCAGTTCAAGTAGTCAAAGGCTAAATCCTGCAGAGCTTATTCCCAGGAAAATTCCTCTGTATTTTTGAAGCATTTTAGTGGAAGAATAACAGATAATACCTCGCATGGAATAATGGTTTCAGTACCTGATTTATGTCCTAGATGTTGGGAGAGTTTGGGAGCTAATCTAAATGCGGAAGGTTACCTTTCTCTTCTTTCAAAATGATTCAAAAGTTTTCTCTCCTCCTCAAGGCATTTATCCCGGTATTCAATCAACAGCCTCTTGGGCAAAGCAATGGTGAGTAGCTTTGCCCGAAATATGTCTGTATACCAACCAGCGGACATTCGCTCCTGTAAGGTTTCTGGCCATTTAGCTTGAGACCAATGCTCACCCCAGTAATCTACCACACCTATCCCTTTATCTTCATTCTCTCCATCAGTTTCCTGGTTAAGAGCATGCTCGTACTCATCAGGCCAATGAGTAATAAGATGAGCAGCAAAGGCTTTTGCTTGCCAGCCTAATTCTCCCATAATCTTTAGATACTCCTCTGTAAAAACAACTTTTCCCTCAACGATACTCTGTGTCTCCTCAATAATCTCTTCGTCCTCTCTGAAAAAATCAATCTTTGCCCCTGTCCGATACCCAAGAACTCCTTTGCCAGGAATATAAAGCCTATTTTGGAGATGGGCAAAACCATGAGTCCAATCCAAAGCACTCTGAAAAATCTCAATTTGGTAAAGGTATACTTTCATCTTATTTTCCACTAAATATTTAATAATAGGTCGTAAATATTCAGTGAAGGACGTCCTATGTTGTTGCCTGCGGTCCCATTGTAGTGGCAAAGCTTACTTTGCCTGTTAAGTCAAGCTATGGTCAAGCAAGCTTGACCACTACAATTTGTAATTCAGAGCACGTAGCCGCACCTTTTAGGGTGCTTATAAACGCAGGCCCTGAGCCTCGCGACTACCAAGATTGCTTCGCTCACAACCAACGAGGTTCACTGAGTATTTACGTTTTCCTATCCTGACCTACAAAAGGGATAAGCTCTCTTTCTCTTTTATTTAAGATTTTGCCTGTACAAAATACGTATTTTATTACCTTTCTGGATGATGAGAGCCTTTTGTGTAAGATCTTTTGTATGAAATTCGAGGATTTTAGCAAGATACTTGATACAAATACCTGAAGGCAAATTTTCTAAACGAATAATTCCTGCATGCTTTTTAGCATGTATTGTAACCAGTTCACTAAAGTCTTTATCCATTGTTATCAATATTCTTTCTTCAGAGACTGCCCAGACTAAGATATCCTCATCTGCCATTTTACTATCTCGGTCACGTACCTCAACTACATCATAGTTTTGTAAACGCAACCATTCAGCAAGATAATGACCAGCACATACATCCACAAGGAACTTCATTCTGAAATCTTAATCTCTTCTAAGGATTCATTGGCCAGAATAGTATGGGCATAAGCAATACAGGCAAGTACATCCTCCCGCTCAAGGTCAGGATAATCCTTAAGAATCTCTTCAATGGTAGCATCTTGTGCTAATTGCCCCAGGATCATTTCTGCACTAATTCGCATACCACGGATAATCGGTTTGCCACCAAAGATCTTTGGGTTTACAGTAATGTGCTGTAAAAGCTTGCTGTTATTAGTTTCCATTATTACTCACTTCCTTTTTAAATTTTTTCTATATTTGTTATATAATAGCTTATCAAAACCTAAAGTCAATTATCCGCGTCAAATCATGTAAAATAGGGACAAACGGTTGCTCACTTTGTTCGCAACTGCCCTTCGGGGATGGGGACATATGTCCCCATTTTAAATGATTTAACAACCCCACTTCGGTTACATAGTTATATGATTTGACTCGTTAAACTAAATCTGCAATTATTAAGGACAGAGTTTATTTTTAGCTTATACCTCTCAAAAATCTTTTAACTCCAGCATGATCACCTACAAAAGTAATGTTTATCATATTACCTTTAAACTCAAAGATTATTCTATTTTTAACATCCAATCTTATCTCCCAATAATTTTTTCTGACTTTCTTTAAGCCTAATTTTTGAGGTTTTTTACCCCTCTTGATAAACTCAATTAGAGCATCCATAG
>JAUWJM010000151.1 GCA_030607715.1 Candidatus Aerophobota bacterium | reverse complement strand
TTTGGGGCTCACGGTTACTTCAAGGTTAAAGGATTGGACGATCCAAAGATTATGAGGACGGGTGATGGAAAAATTAGAGAATTTCACACAGAGTGGATGCTCCCGGGACGTCCTGAGAAAGAAATAACAAAATGATAGTGAGGTCCATTTATGTTATCCATAGAAAATCTTAAAGAAGAACTAACTGATGAGGAACTAAATGAGGTTGTAAGGAAAACCTTAAAAGATTTCAGTAATGTAAAAAAAGTTCTTTTAATACACCCTGATTATACGAGAAGGGATTTTTCTAACAGGCTAGTGCCCCTTATTTATCGAGAGTTGAAAATTAAGGGTATGAAGGAGATACATTCTCTAAATGCAAGTGGCACTCATAGAAGAATGGGAAAAGATGAGATTTGCGCTAAATTAGGAATTTCCAATAAAATTAATTTCGCTAAATTATACAATCATGAATATAATGATCCTGCTCAACTTGTCACCGTGGGTGAAATTCCTGCCTCTTTTGTAGCAAAAAAGACAAATGAAGAGTTCCGACAATCCATTCCCGTCACTGTAAATAAACTAATTACAGAGGACTATGATTTAATCATTATCCTTAGTGGAACTGTTCCCCACGAAGCCTCCGGTTATGCTGGCGGACTGAAGTCCTTTTTCCCGGGCATCTCTGGCCCAGAGGTAATAGATTTATTTCATTGGGCGGCTGTGCTCATCGGTATTCCAAAAATAATAGGCTTTGTTGACAATCCTGCCAGGGATGTCATAAATGAAGGTTCCTATTATGTTTTTCAAAAAATGAAAACCCCCGCGGTCTCCTTTAATATGGTTTTTGAGGAAAAAGATAGGGTGGTGGTGCCTAAAGGACTTTATACAGGAGTTGGATTAGAGGGATTTATTGCCGCTTATAAGGAAGCAGCAAGGGCAAGCTCCCGATTGCATATTATTTATATTGATCACTCTTTTGATATTGCTGTTCAGGTTATTGATAAAAATTATGATGAAGTCTGGACAGCCGGAAAAGGCTCTTATAAATTGCAGAGGCCGGGGGTGATGGCAATTGGCGGTGAGATAATTATTTATGCGCCGCATATTAACTGTTTTCATTCAAAACCAGAATTGGATATGGCCATAAGGCAAATAGGTTATCACTCTAAGGATTATGTAAAACATTATTTAAAATTAAACCCAAAATTTAATAGAAATGTAGCTGCCCATGTTATCAATGTAAGGGGACCAGGAAATTATAATTCAGCAACGAGGAAGGAAGAGTTTTCCTTTAGAGTAACACTGGCCACAGGAATCTCAGAGGAAACTTGTGAAACAGTTGGATTGGGCTATAGAGATCCACATTCAGTACATAAAGAGGATTTTGTAGGACAGGGGAAAATCTGGATTCAAAATGGCGGGAAGTATCTTTATGATGTCAAGAGTAATAAGTAATAACTAATGAGTGAAGAGTGAGACAAAAAAAGGGATAACTAATTACTGATTACCTGTTACTCCTTACTGATTACTAATATAAATGGGTAATGCCAAAAGTTTTATGGTAGCCGCAACCTTCAGGTTGCGCAAAGAAAGGAAGAGTGTTATGGGTAAACGCAGGCTAAAGCCTGCGGCTACCAACTAGAAGAAAAGTATTTTTGACATCACTTATAAATGAGGAGGGAGAATAAATGAAAAGAAATGCGGTGATTGCCCAATCAGGGGGACCAACTTCGGTGATAAATAATAGCTTGAGGGGAGCAATTGATACCTTAGCTAATTCAGAAAAAATAAATAAAATATATGGAGCAAGAATGGGCATCCTTGGTGTTCTCAATGAGGAATTATTGGACATTTCTGCTCAAGATCCAGAGCAAATAGCATTGCTCAGAGAGACTCCTTCTGCGGGAACAATCGGCAGTTGTAGATATAAAATAAGGAGTAATGAAGATTTAGAAAGATGTGTTGAGGTTTTTAATAAACACAATGTTGGCTATTTTTTTTATTGTGGTGGTGGGGATTCAATGGATACAGCAGATAAAATAAACAATTTAGCCCGACAAAGTAACCAGGAGTTAATTTGCACTGGCATACCAAAGACAATTGATAATGATGTCGGGGGTGACTTGCAACCCAATGGAACATTTTCTATTTGCGATCATAATCCCGGGTATGGAAGTGTAGCTAGAAATACTGACATTAATATTTTAGAAGCAAATGAGGAAAATAAGGCAAGCTGGACAAGCGATCCTGTTCTGGTAATCGGGGTGATGGGAAGAAAGATTGGTTTTATACCTGCGGCGGCAAGATTGGCAGACCCGGAAAGAAAAATGCCTTTGCTTATAATACTTTCAGAGGCTTTATCCAGGGATGACTGGCAGGGTAATTTGGCATTCATAACAGATGAAGTTAATAAAAAATTAAGTAATTATGGTAGATGCATAGTTGTCATTGGCGAAGGAGTTCAGATAGGAGATTTGGAAGTGCTGCGTGATGGCTTTGGTCATGTAGAATTTAGCGCTTCTGGAAAAACGGTTGAACAATCGCTCATTAATTATCTTAATGGGACGGACAGAAAAAATAAAGAAGGAAGAGCTCAAAGTAGATTGACGATTAAAGGAATAGCCAGGTCTGAAAGGCCAGGAACTCGTCAGAGACGCGAGATTGCTTATATATCCGAAGTTGATCAAAAAGAGGCTTACGCGGTAGGTGCGTACGCAGTGAAGATTGCCTTAAGGGGGGAAAATGGCTTTATGTCAACTATAATAAGGATTCCCGGGGATGCTTATAAAGTTAAATATGATAAGGTTCCTTTAAGTACGGTGGCAAGTTCAGAAAGAGAATTTCCGAGGGGATGGATTGCCCCAAATAAAGTAGATGTAACTGATGCTTTTGTCCATTGGGCAATGCCATTAATTGGTGGACCACTTCCTCAATTTGCAAGATTTAAGGAAATAAGGGCTCCGAAGCTGTGCGAAAATTATACACCAGCAGGGTATAGAATGAGTAATGAGTGAAGAGATAAGAAATCACAAAGATTTAGAGGCCTGGAAGAGAAGTAAAAATTAAAAGGAGAATAAAAAATGGCTTTACCTCGACTTAGCGAACAGCAGGTAAAAGAAGATGTAGAACAACAACTCCGAAATTTCAAAAGGACAAAAGATTTTTTAGTTGCTATTGATACTGATGGTTGTATCACTGATAATATGAATGGGAAGCAGATGCTGATTTTCCATCCACAGTTTATGGAATTTCACGGGCTTTGGGGTATTGAATCCTTTTACAGGGAGGTTGCCGAGTACTATAACCTCTTTTCCATAGATAGGGGATGTAATAGGTTTATTGCTATCCAGCTTATCCTTAAGGCTCTTACTGTAAGGGAAGATGTCAAAAGGGCATTGGCTGAGAAACACTTAAAATTACCCGATGCAAAGCCGTTGGATGACTATATTAGTTATGCAAAAGAAAATAATCTGGGATTGGGAAATCCAAGTTTGGAAGAGTTTCTCAATAAAAACTCAACCTGTCTTCCATTATATAAGCTTCTGGGATGGAGTGAAGCTGTTAATAGAACATTTCCACACATATCGGCGAAAATTCCACCCTTTAAGAATGTTAAGGAATCTCTGGATTTAATGAACCAATATGCGGATGTTATGGTTGTCTCTAAAACACCTTATCAAGACTTAGCAAATTATTGGGAGGACCAGGGCATAGCTGATTATGTTCACATCATTGCTGGACAAGAAATGGGCTCAAAAGGACACCACATTGAAATAGCAAAGAATGCCGGTGAATATGAAGATGACCATATATTAATGATTGGTGATGGCAAAGGAGATTTAAAGGCTATAAAGGCAAACAGGGGGCTTTTTTATCCCACATCGCCAGGCAAAGAACAAAAAGCCTGGGATAAATTTCCCGATGCACTCAAAGTATTTATCCAGGGAAAGTATAAAGGAGAATTTGAGGAAAAACTTTTGGCTGATTTTGACAAAGCACTTCTTAAGACGCCACCATGGGAGAAATCTGGCTACAATCATATAAACTCTTATAGAGAAAAACAAGATGTGAGAAAAGCTTTATATGAGAAGTTTAATCCGGGTGGAAGATTGCTTGTTTGTTAGGGATAAAATGTAATTGTGACAGGTATAAAGAAAAAGATATCAGTTCATACCTTACGGCATAGTTTTGCTACTCATTTACTAGAAGGCGGAACTGACCTAAGCT
>JAUWJM010000083.1 GCA_030607715.1 Candidatus Aerophobota bacterium | reverse complement strand
GGACTTGATTTTGGTGGAGCTGGAAAAGGGATACCAGCAGGAACTTTTGATTATTCCTATGCTAAAAATGAAAATCTTGATTATACTCATCGTTTTTCCTTAACCCTTTTATTTTAAATAAAAGGGTTTTTTATCCCCGTAGAGTTTATCCTCCATTTTATAATAAAAAAGGGAAGCTAAATTAGCTTCCCTTTTTTATTGGGTTTCTTACCAGAACATAATCTTTCTTATATAAGTTTCTTTTCCTCTAAGTATTTTTTGAACCTTTGTCAAAAAGTTCTCCAGAGATGGAGGAGTAATAGTATGTTTATGTATTTCGGGGTTTTTAAAGGGGTGAATATGTTTGATACCACCCTCAGCATCCTCTCCATAAATTCTTTTATTTTCTAAGACAAGAGTAAGATTAAGTTTTTGTTTTTCAGAATTAATGGGATAGAATGACAAGAATTTGTCTTACTTCTTATATTCGCATTTATTTGACATTTGCCCATCTTATCTGTAAAATAAAAGAGATAGAGGATATAACTTTCCAGGCTAAATTTTCTTTTAACTATTCAGGTTTGTCTTTTTACCCCGTTGGATAAACCTGCGGTGAATAATTATTTAATAATTCTTTGGTATTCAATTTTTCTCTTTCCGCAATTAATAACATTTGTGTCTATTCGTGTAAATTCGTGGCTGAATAATTACATTTTCTTTTACTAAGAAGGGGAAAATGCTGAGAGAAAAAAGAGGTAAAAATATAGTTTTAACGGAGGAACATAAGAGAAGACTTGAGGATTTTTTTAAAGAGATAAAAGAGGTTATCCTGGTATATATTTTTGGCTCTCAAGTTAAAGGAAGATTTTTTCCTTTAAGCGATGTGGATATAGCCCTCTACCTTGATGAAAGACTGGATAAAAAAGAAAGGTTTAGCCTTCGTCTTCGCTTAATTGTTAAAGTATGTAGTATTCTTGGCTGTGAGAGAGTAGGCCTTGTTATTTTAAATGATGCTCCCTTAAGGCTCTACTACAACATTATTAAAGAAGGGATTATTTTATACTCCAGGGATGAGCTAAAGCGTATCCACAGTGAGGTCAAGATTATGTCAAAGTATCTGGATCAAAAATATTACCAGAATCGTCATAACGAGATTTTGCTGGAACAGATTAAAGAGGAAGGTATTTTGTGAGCGCAAGTGAAAGAGAATAGCATTTATATAGTTATTACTGGGGATTTGATATCTTCTAAAAAAGTAGATAATAAGGCTGTTTTGCAAGAGAAAGTCCAGGGGGCAATGAGTAAGGTTAATGAAGAGTTTAGACCCCCTACATTGTTGTCCCTTTTAACTTTACTACGGGAGATGAATTTTAGGGGCTTATAGCTGAAATTAAGACAAGTTTTGATTTAGCAAGACAGTGGAAAGAGGCGCTTTCCCCCTGGAGAACTCGTTTTGGAATTGGTGCAGGAATACTTTCTACCCCAATTGCCAAAACCACCAGTTCTATGGATGGAGAATGCTTCCATCGTGCTCGAAAGGCTATTGAGGTAGCTAAAGAAGAAAAAAAATTCCTTGTTTATAATACTGGAAACTTTATTTTAGATACCTCAGTTAACATGATTATCCTATTAATGGAGGTTATTCAAAGAGATTGGAAAGAAATCCATTATAGAAGATACTGGCTATATAAGAAGTTGGGAACATTAGAGAAGGTAGCTGTGAAGGAAGGTGTTTCTAGACAAGCGATAATTAAGAGCCTTAGGGTAGCAAAATATGAAGCTATTCTTGAAGCAGAAGAAAGCGTGGAAAAACTTTTGACAGTTTTCCAAAGTAAGATCAATTATTAACCCTAAGGGGTTGACAAATCAATTGTTAACCCTAAAGGGTTGACAGGATACTTGAAAGATGTTTTTGATTTAGATTTGATGAGTTAAATTTCTACCTGAGTATGGGAGTAGCTATAAACTCAACTATGGGGAGGTGATGAAGTATGGAGACGCATATTGAAGAGATAAGAAGAAAAATTCTTCCTATTCTACGACAGTATGACGTGGTAAAAGCGGCAATATTTGGTTCTTTTGTGATAGGAGAAATGAGGGAGAGCAGTGATATAGACCTCTTAGTAGAATTTAGGGGTGAAAAGAGTCTTCTTGATCTTGCAGGGCTTAAAATAGAATTAGAGGAGTTGCTGGGAAGAAAAGT
Organism: Candidatus Aerophobota bacterium; assembly: GCA_030607715.1. Next base: position 4,983 of record JAUWJM010000083.1, on the reverse strand, counting down.
GGATGTACTTACCTATGATTCTTTACATCCCCTTCTCAAGGAGATAATTTTAAATGAGCAAAAGGTAATTTTGTGAAAAAAGACCCTAAGATTTTTATTGAGCACATACTGGAGTGTATAGAGCAAATTGAGAAATACATAGAAGGAATAACAAAAAATGAGTTTTTTAATTCATTACAACTCCAGGATGCTGTTATTAGGAGAATTGAAATTATTGGAGAGGCTGTTAAGAACATTCCGGTAGAGATAAAGATATAGATATCCTGATGTTCCTTGGAAGCAGATAGCTGGGATGAGAGATATTCTTATTCATGAGTACTTCGGCGTTGATTTAAAACTAACATGGAAAGTTGCTAAAGAAGAAATCTTTGAATTAAAAAGGAAAGTATTGGAAATCAAGGAAAGGGAAAGGTTGAAAAGCAATAGGTAAAGTAAAAGCAATATTAGTAGGAATAATAGCTTTATTACTTGCTGTAGGTTTTGTCAGGATAGGGTGGGGGGCGGTAGAAACTGTGGTGACCTTTGGCTTGGTGGAGAGCTTAACGCCCGCAACAACTACATTGACTGATAATTTCAACAAGGGTAGTGTGGTTTATGTGCGGGTGAATGTGGGAGCTCAAGTTGGTGGATCCGCTACTGCTACTGTTGATGATGATACTCCTCCGGCTATAAATTGGATTACTTTCCCTGTCTATGATAACGGCACTTTCCCTGATGATAATCCTAACGATGGTTATTACTGGGGAAGATTTACCATTAAAGAGGGTGATGGTTCAGGAACAGGTGGTGATATACTTGAGCTTTTATCTGGGGATACGGCTACTATAGAGTGTAATCTTGATGGTGGTTCCCCTACTGATCCTGGTTCTCACTCAATCTCTGCTGATTTTACCACTTTTACCGATCATGACCCTCCTGAGGTGAAGAGTTTAGGGGTAAATCCCAATCCATTTTCTCCTAATGATGATGGAGTTCAAGATAATACCATTATTTCCTATACGCTTTGTGACAATATTTCCTCCAATCTTACAGTAAGGGTAGAGATTAGAGATTTCAATGACATAATAGTAAAAACTTTAATTGATGCTGAGTCCCAAAATATAGGTCAAGCCCACTCTGTTCCCTGGAATGGAAAGGATATTGATGAGCTTACTGTTGATGATGGAATCTATACCTGCCGTATTTTCATCCTTGATGATGCCGGTAATAGCTGTGAGGAAACTTATGCAGTGGAAGTGGATACCCAGCCTCCTTTTATTAGTGAAGTAGGAGAAGATAAATCCGGAGAAATGCCCTTTATCAATCCCTTTTCTCCTAATGGCGATGGAGCCAAAGATTTTACTACTTTTTGGTTTAAGTTAAGTGAAGCCTGGCCCGAGCAAACTAAAATTAAAATTTGCAGTGGAGCTACTGTTATAAGAGCTTTATATGGAGCCGGTTCCGGTATGGCTGGAAATTTTGATATTGAGCCCTGGCCTGATAATCCCGATCTTGATGAGCCAGCCACCAATGATACTAACTGGTGCAAATGGGATGGAACCAATGATACTGGCGAGGTTGTTCCCGATGGCACCTACTCCTATAAGATATGGGCAACTAACTATGCTGGAAATACTGAAACTTATACCAGCCATATTGAGGTAGATACTACTCCTCCTACAACAAGTATTACTGATATCACTGATAGTAGTAGTCCCCCTACCTCTACTACCTGGTTTGATGTAGAGAATATCCCGGTAACTATTACTGGAGCTGCCTCTGATGATAATGGTGTAGCCTCTGTTATCCTAATTATTGATGGGGAATCTTTTAATCCTACTAATCCCAGTGGAGATTGGTCTTTTTGGAGTTTTGACTGGACTCCTTCTCCCAGCGATGTTAGCGGAGAGTATCTTATTCAAGTAGTAGCTAAGGATGCAGTAGAAAATTCTACCGGTGCATCTGAAGATACTGCCACAATTATTTACGATAACCAGCCTCCTACATCTCAAATTACATCTCCCCCTGATGGGACCAGATTCAACACCTCTAATTTGACTATTAGTGGAACAGCAAGTGATGGAACAGAAGGTGTTGGTGTAGAAAAAGTTGAAGTTCAGGTAACCGATTTAAGCGGCCCAACCATTATTGTTAGCTTTACTACTACTGGAGTTACCGATACAAGTACTGAGGAAGATTGGTCTACCTGGGAGTATGTATTTGTCCTCTCAGGGGCAACCTCTCCGGCAACTTATTCAATTGAGTGTAGAGCAACTGATAATTTATATGATCCCACTTCACCTTCTTCCTCTTCTCATATTCAGGCAAGCCCTGATTCCATTACTGTTATTTATGATACTCAGAATTTTTATAATCCTACAGATTTAAAAGATGATGGTGTCTCTTTAAGTAACGGTCATATCTTTGGAATTAACAATGATTTAACCTGTAATCAAGTCTATTTCTCTGGACTTACAGAGGTTCGATTTGAATATAAGATTGAGCCCTTGGGTAGCTGGCAGGTAATTGGTTCTGACCCTTATACTGCTATTCCTCCAGCATCCTATGTAGCAGAGGTTAATTGGAATACCACCGCTCTTTCCAGTGATGTTACCTATTCTTTTCGTGCTGTAGCTGTGGGAAGTGTGATACCCTCACAAGTTTTCACAGGTTGCGTGATAGATAATACTGCTCTTTCTGCTCCTTATAATTTAAAAGATGATGGAGTTTTAATAATTAGCGGGCATACATTTGGTCTTAATAACCAGCTTACTGCCCAGGCTGATACCACTGATATTAGTCTTGATTTTGTTCAGTTTGAATACTTAGATGCTACACATCCTGTGAGTGAGTGGCAGGTAATAGCTAGTGATGCTACTGCTACTGGAAATGTATTTGGAGTTCCCTGGAATCCTGTTGGTTTTGATGAAACTCATATTTATTCTATAAGAGCTACTGCTGTGGATACAGCCGATAATAGCACATCTTCTTCCCCTATTTCTAATTGCACTATAGACCTTGATCCTCCTATATTTGAGAAACCTCTTAGCCCTGATAAAGCATTTTATAAAAATGGGGATAGAATTACTATAATAGCTAATATGGATGACTCAGGCTATGGTATCTCTGGTGATTTTTCTGAAGTTGATTCTGAATATGGCCAGGGAGATAATCTTGATTGGTTTGATGATTGGGGGGATAGCACTTATTCTCTTTACTATGATATTAGTGAGTTTAACTTAAAACCTGATTCCACCTACACTGTAGTAATTACAGCAACCAATCCAGCAGGAAACCAATCTACCTCCTCTGTAAGTGTTACCTTGGATAACACAGAGCCTACAGCTTGTATCACTTCTCCCTCATCAGGGGTAACCTTATCAGGAACCACAGTCTTTTTAATTGAAGATACAGGTGATGTTGATTCTGATGTTACTACCTTTATCTTAGAGTATACTCCAACTGGTGTATCCTCCTGGACAACTTGTCCTGATCAAACTCAAGGAACCTGGATACCAGGTGCAACTTCTGAAATTACCTTTGATACATCATCACTTGGTGATGGAGGATATGATTTTAGATGCAAATTAGCCGATATTGCCGGAAATATTGGCTATACTAATCCCATTTACACTGTAACTCTGGATAATGGTCCTCCACCTACTCCTACTAACTTAACTGCAACTGCTATATCAGATGCTAAGGTAAAGTTAATCTGGCAAGCCTCCTCTCCTGAAGATGATGTTGATCACTACATTATTTATCGCTCAGATCCTGGATATCCGATTAACTTTTCTTCAATTGGCACCTTCTCCCCAGGAGAGGCACCTTATCCTCCAAATTACACTGATTCTTCCCTATCTGATGCTACAGTTTACTATTACTATGTAACCTCTATTGATTCCCAGGGCAATGAATCATCCTTCTCTAACCAGGCCTCTTGCACAACTGATGGAACACCTCCTTCATTTATTGCTCCCATTCAAAAAGATAAACTTGCTTACAAAGATGGAGATACAATAACCTTAACTGCATACCTTGATGCTATAGGCTATCATCTATCAGCCAGCTTTTCCTCAGTTGATTCCTGGTATGGTATTGGTGGCAATACCGAGCATGTTACTGATAACAATGATAAAACCTACACCATTACCTATACTATATCTTTAGATAACGAACAACCTGATTCTACCTATACAGTTACAGTTGCTGCATCTGATGCTGCTGGTAACTTATCTATATCTACTGTAAAAGTTATCCTGGATAATACTGCACCAACGGCTACTATTACATCACCTTTATCTGGTGATGTGCTTACAGGAGTGGTTATCTTTAAGATTAAGGATACATCACCCTCTGAATCTGATGTCACTACTTTTATATTACAGTACTCACCATACTCACCCATTGGCCTATCTTCCTGGACAACCTGTTCTGATCAAACTCAGGGAACATGGAACAAAGGAGCAACATCAGAGATTACCTGGGATTCATCCACCTTAGGTGATGGCACCTATGATTTTAGAGTAAAGTTAACTGATTGGGTAGGTAACATTAGTTATACCTCAGTAGTTCCTAATATTAAACTTGACAATGGTCCTCCACCTACTCCTACTAACTTAACTGCAACCGCTATATCAGATGCTAAGGTTTATCTTACCTGGACTGCCTCATCTCCTGAGGATGATGTTTCCTCCTATACAGTGTATCGCTCCCTAACTCCTTATGATTATGATTTTGAGCCTGTATCAGGGGGAACTGTGAAAAGAGGAGAACATTATCCTCCCAGTTGGATAGATGGCCCTTTATCTGATGCAACAGTTTATTATTACCTGATAAGAGCTATAGATCCCAATGGAGTTAAATCAATTTCCTCTAATGTTGCCTCAGTTAAAACTGATAAAACTCCTCCTAAATTTGAGGCTTTAAACCTTGTTCCACCAGATAGAAAGGTTTATAAGAATGGAGACCTGGTCACTATATTTGCCAATATGGATAGTTGTG
>JAUWJM010000171.1 GCA_030607715.1 Candidatus Aerophobota bacterium | reverse complement strand
CGAGGAACAAATGTTTTTTTCGTTGAAACAGCAATCTTAACTGCCTCCTCTACACTCTCATAAACTTTTGCCCCCACACCAGCTAAAATAGCTGCCCCTAAAGAAGCTGCCTCATTACATTTTGGCACATCAATCAGTACATTCAACACATCAGATTTAATCTGAAGCCAAAAATCACTCTTTGCTGCCCCTCCCAAGGATTTAACTTTTTCCACCTTTATCTCTAATTCCCTGAGGAGTTCTACATTTTCCCTCAACATAAAGGAAACTGATTCTACAAGTGCCCTTACAAAATGAGCCCTTTTGTGATTAAAAGATATTCCTACAAAGGCTCCTCGAGCCTCAGGGTTAAAATCAGGGCAAAAGGTGCCCGTAAAATGGGGAAGTGCCAATAGTCCTTCTGAACCAGCTGGCACAGCTTTTGCTAATTGCATAAGAGCATCATAGTCCTCTTTTTCACCTTTATCATTTATCCCAAAGGTATCTCTAAACCAGCGAAGAACTATACCTGATGTTTCTGAATAAGGCATAAGGACAAATCTTCCTGGGATGGCATGAGAAGAACAAGGCACTCTTCTTTTAGGATCATACACAGGCTCATCAACTGTGGCTATGAGGGCCAGTGCAGTACCTGTGGTTTCTGTAATAATACCTGGTGCAATGTTTCCCGCTCCTATTGCTCCAGCCATTTGATCCATTGCCCCAGCAACTACTAAAGTATCACTAAAAAGACCTAACTCTAAAGCTATCTCAGGGAAAATCTTGCCAACTACCTCTTCAGATTTAACAATTTTAGGTAGTTGACTTTCTTTAATTCCAATGAAACTCAACATATCATCCCACCATTTGTTTTTCTTTAACTTGAGAAATCCGGTTGAGGAAGAAACAGTAGGCTCGGTAACAAATTCTCTGGTGAGTTTAAAAATGAGGTAATCTTTTAAAAGTAAAAATTTAAAGGTGCGGTTGAAGATATCTGGTTCATTTTTCTTTATCCATAGTATTTTAGCTACAGGCCAGGTGGGATTAATATCTGGCAGACCAGTGGTGTGATAAAACTCATCTAAAGGAAAAACTTTGGATATTTCAAAAGCTTCATTTTTAGCTCTTGTATCCAGCCAGACAATAGCATTTTTTAATGCTTTACCTTTTTTATCAATAGGGATAAGGGTCTCTCCCTGACTGGATATAGAAAGAGCTACTATTGTTTTAGGATTAATCTTTGAGCTTTTTAATACATCTGCTATTCCATTTTTGCAGGCTGACCAGTAAACATCAACTGGTAGTTCTACCTTAGTAGAGGAAGGAGTAAGGAGGGCATACTCTTTCGTTGAAATTGCTTTTAAATCGCCATTGGTCTGAAAAATTCCAACCTTAATAGAAGTTGTTCCTGCATCTATGGTAAGAAGATATTCCATTTAAATTCCTTTTTTTATCCCTTCCTAATCTTTGATAAAACAAGGATGGAATAACTTTTGTTTTTAGTTAACCTACAATCTATTTTAAACTAATTCTTCTGGGTTTTTTCCTTCTTTTACCACTTTAATTAAGGCATCTAAAAATTTTTCTGGATTGTCTGCCTGGAAAACATTTCTTCCAAAAACAACTCCTGCTGCCCCTTCCTCTATACTTTCTTTAGCAAATTTAAGAGCTTCTAAATCTGTATCCATCCTTGCTCCACCCAAAGCTAAAACAGGAATGGGAACAGATTTTACTAAATTAGAAAATCCTGGAATATAAATGGTTTTAATTAAATCAGATCCTATCTCAGCACACATCCTTACACCTAACTCTATCTCACTTTTCTTTCCCTTAAAACGATCGATTCCTTCCAAGGGAATATACTCTCCTATTAGAGGAACTCCTAAGGATTCTGTTTCCTCATATATCTCTCCTAATAAAGTTATATTTTCTGTATTAGCTTCCTCACTTCCTCCAAGTAATAAAGAAGCCATTACCATATCTGCCCCTGAATTAACTGCATATCTTACTGTAGCCATTCTTTTTTGATAACCCTTTTTAAATCCTTCACAGTAGTGGCTTCCCCAGTTAACTCTAATAATCAACAGAGGAGAATCCCAGGAAGAAAAAAATTTACCACAGTGCTTAGCCATATTAGGATTTATTAGGACAGCATCTGCCCTTTTGTATAAACTTATGTTTCCTGGTAAATCCTCTAATCCCTTCATAGGTCCCATATATCCTCCATGATCCAAAGCTACAACTACTGCCTTTCCCCTGCTAAATAACCTTGCCAATCTTATTTCTTTTCCAGTCATTTTTACTCCTCTCTAAGGATTTCGTATGCGATTGTTTTTATTTATGATTATTTTATACTATAGCTGAAAAAATTTGTCAAGCAAAAACTTTTCAATTGCGCAGGCTAAAGCCTGCGGCTACCAAACCAAAAAAAGACCAATCTTTATAACTAAGATTGAACTACTCAACATTGGCATGTTTTAAATCTATTTGCTGGGGAGTTTGTCCTGTTATCTCTGCCAACTCACAGATTAATCCGTAAAAGAAAAGGTAAATGTTTAATCCAAAAAGAGCACCGGACATATTAGAATGTGCTTCATCCCCAAGCAAAGAAAAGTTAGCAAAATCTATATTTTTAGATTTTACTCTAATAAGGACACTATGATTAGATAATTTACTTAAGGTAGAATTAGAAGAAGAGGTAATAGCTATAATCCTGCCACCAAGTTTTTTTGTTTTCTGACAAAGAGTTAAAATAGTTGATGTTTCTCCAGAACGAGAAATAGCTATCATAACGTCTCCTAAATTTAAAGCTGGGGTAGTTACATCTCCCATTACATAACAGTTAAATCCAAGCTGAACAAGCTTCATAGCAAAAACTTTCCCTATCAAACCAGAGTGACCTACCCCTAAAACAAATATTTTCTTTACCTTAAGGAGAATGTCAACCATCTCTTTTATATCTTTCTCATTTAACTGTTCAGTGCTCCAGGTTGCATTTTGGAGCATCTCTCTCACTACTTTTTTAACTTTTTCCATCGTAGAATGACCTTTATTTGGAGACTAAAGTCTCCCCTACCCTAATTAATTTTACTAAACGCAGGCTAAAGCCTGCGGCTACCTACAAAGCAGGTCTAAAGACCTGCGCTACAAAAATACTACTTGGGGCTTAAAAGATAAGTTATCTCTTCAAAAACTTCTAATACTTTATCAGCCTCTTCTTTAGTAATTACAAAGGGAGGCTTTATCTTAACTACATTTCCTACACCTCGAAACTTACTTTCACCAAAAATCACCCCTCGCTTTACGCCTTCCTTTACAAACCGAGTAGTTT
>JAUWJM010000080.1 GCA_030607715.1 Candidatus Aerophobota bacterium | reverse complement strand
ATACCTATTCCCGTATTCCAATAGTTATAGAAAAAGGAGAGGGTCCCAGGGTTTGGGATAAGGATGGAAAGTGTTATCTTGATTTTATCTCCGGGATAGGGGTAATGGCTATTGGTCACTCTCATCCTTACATTTTAAAGGCGATGATAGAGCAAGCTAAAGATCTTGTTCACTGTTCCAATCTTTACTACATTTATCCTCAGGCAAAATTAGCTGAAAAGCTCTGTGAATTGTCATTTGCTGATAAGGTATTTTTTTCTAATTCCGGGGCTGAGGCTAATGAAGCTGCTATAAAGTTAGCTCGCAAATTTGGAGCACCAAAAAATACTTATGAAATAGTGGCTATGGAAAATTCTTTTCACGGAAGAACTTTAGCTACCTTGAGTCTAACAGGTCAAGCTAAATACAGGAAGGATTTTGGTCCTTTTCCTGCAGGATTTAAATTCGCTCCTTTTAATGATTTAGAAGGGGTAAAAAAGGTTGTCTCATCAAAAACCTGTGCTGTAATTGTTGAGCCTATTCAGGGAGAAGGAGGTATCAATGTGGCTTCTCCTGATTTTCTTGAGGGCCTGGCTATCTTTTGCAAAAGAGAAGGAATTCTACTTATTCTTGATGAGATTCAATGTGGTCTGGGAAGAACAGGGAAATTATTTGCCTATCAGCACTATCAAATTGAGCCTGATATAATGACTTTAGCTAAGCCTTTGGGAGGTGGACTTCCCATTGGTGCAACTCTTGCTCGGGAAGAGGTAGCCTCAGCTTTTAAGCCGGGAAATCATGCCTCTACTTTTGGAGGTAATCCTTTAGCCTGTGCAGTAGGATTTGCCTTTTTAAAAGTATTAGAAGAGGAGAAATTAGTAGAAAAAGCAAGAGAAAAAGGAGAGCATTTTCAAGCTCGATTGCAAGAGCTTAAGAAGAAATTTTCTTTTATCCAGGAGATAAAGGGTAAAGGATTAATGTTAGGGATTAAGTTAAATATTGAGGAGGGGAAGAAAGTAGTGGAGGAATGTCGGGGAAGAGGACTTCTTATCAACCTCACTACTGGAAAGGTTCTTCGTTTCCTTCCCCCTCTTGTTGTGGAAAATACTGACATTGATGAAGCTGTAAGTATACTGGAGAATGTCCTTAAAAATTTTTAATCTGGAGTAAAACAATGGATTTAAAGCCTGCTGTGGGAATTGATCTGGGAGGAACTAATATCGTAGGTATTTTAATTAACCAAAGAGGGGATATACTTGCAAGGAAGAGAAGGAAAACCTTAGTTCAGGAAGGCAAAGATAAAGTTATTGCTCAAATTGTTGATTGTATAAATGATCTTTTAAAAGAAGGAGAAACTCTTGGGATATCTTCAGAAGAGCTTTTAGGAATAGGAGTAGGAAGCCCTGGTCCTCTGAGTCGCAAAAAAGGAGTAATTTATTATGCCCCTAATTTACTTGGATGGGAAAATGTTCCTCTGACGAGGATTTTGACAGATAAGTTAGAGATGCCCTTTTTTTTGGAAAATGATGCTAATGCTACTGCTCTGGCGGAATGGTGGTTAGGAGCTGGGAAAAATGTGAATAATTTGATTTTGTTAACCCTGGGAACAGGAATTGGAGGAGGTATAATTATAGAAGGGGAGGTTTATCATGGATCCGGGGATATGGGAGCAGAACTGGGGCATATAGTAATTAAGGAAGGGGGAATGATCTGTGGATGTGGAATTAGGGGATGCCTGGAGGCTTATGCTTCTGCTACAGGAGTTATAAAGAGAGCAAAAGCCGCTATAAAACAGGGATATGAAACTATTCTGAAAAGTTTAGTAAAGGATAGTCCTGAAGGATTAACCTGTGAGTTGGTATTTCGCGCTGCCCGGGAAAAAGACCCTTTAGCTCTCTGGTTAATTGAGGAAACAGGGAGATATTTAGGGGTTGGCATAGGAAGTCTGGTTAATGTTTTAAATCCAGAGATGGTTATTCTTTCAGGAGGGATGATAAAAGCAGGGGATCTTTTATTTAATCCAGTGCGTAGGTTTGTTAAGTTATTTTCCATGAAGGCAATAATTGAAAAGGTAAAGATTGTTCCAGGAGACTTAGGGGATGAAGCCGGGGCTATAGGGGCAGCGGCAACTGTTTTGAAAGAAAAAGGAATATTATAATGATTTCTATGGATCAAGAAAAAAAAGCAGAGATAATTTCTGTGGGAACAGAAATTCTTTTGGGCCAGATAGTAGATACAAACTCAGCCTATTTGGCAAAGGAATTGGCTTTATTAGGAATAAATCTTTTCCGTAAAACTGCAATTGGTGATAATGCAGAGAGAATAAAGGAAGTAGTGAAAGAAGCTTTAAAAAGATCAGATATTCTTATTCTTACAGGAGGTTTGGGACCTACCCAGGATGATCTTACTAAAGAGGCGGTAAGTGAACTACTGGGAAAAGAATTGTTATTGGATGAGAAGATAACAGAGCAAATTCAAAATAAAATTTTTCATCACCGAATACACAGAGAAGCGATTGTTAAGCAGGCCATGATACCTTTATCAGCTCAGATTATTCCCAATCGAATAGGAACTGCTCCAGGAATTATTTTTGAAGAGAATAAAAAAACTATAATTTTGCTTCCCGGAGTTCCTCAAGAGTTAAGGGTAATGGTGGATGAGAGAGTTGTTCCTTATTTTTTAGCTAAAATTCCCCAGAAAAATATTATAAAATCTAAAGTTTTAAAGCTCTGGGGAATAGGGGAAAGTGAGGTAGATAAAAGAATTAGCTCTATAATTGCCAGGCAATTTAATCCTACAGTAGGTCTTTTAGCTAAAAAAGAAGGTACCTGCGTCCGTATTACAGCAAAATTTGCTCCGGATAAAGTGGACGAGGAAATTAAAAGGGTAGAGGATAAGATTAGAGAAAAACTTGATTATTATATTTATGGAGTTGATAAGGAAACAATGGAGTTAGTGGTAAGCTCTCTTTTAAAAAAGAAAGGTTTAACTCTAAGTTTAGCTGAATCCTGTAGTGGTGGACTGCTCTCTCATAGAATAACCAGTATTCCTGGAAGCTCGGATTACTATCCTGGTGGCGTGGTAAGCTACAGCAATGAGGCAAAATGTAATGTATTGGGAGTTCCTGAGAAGCTTATTAAGAAAAAGGGAGCAGTTAGCGAAGAGGTAGCAAGAGAGATGGCTAAAGGAGCAAGAAGGGTGGGGAAAGCTCATCTGGGTATAGGAATTACCGGTATTGCTGGACCGAGTGGTGGAACTCCCAGTAAACCTGTAGGACTGGTCTATATTGCTCTTAGCAGTGAGAAAAAAGAGCTATGTCAGAAGTTTATATTTTCAGGAACAAGGGAAATAATAAAGTGGAAAGCCTCTCAGTCTGCTTTGGATATGCTTAGAAGATATTTAATCCATATTTAGTAAATTTTTCATTCCTTATCAGAAAGAAAACTTCCCCCGGATATTTCCTTACCGATAATCTGGTAATTTCTGTCAAAATCTACATCTATTTGTATTAAATTGGAACACTTTTTTCCCAGAATTTCCTTTTTTAAATTAAAGGCAGCTCCTTGTTCTCCAGATTCAAGGTATAGATTTTGAAGATCTGTCCTCCGATTAACCTTTATAATTATCTCTTCCCCACATTTTTCACATTTTATCTTAAAGGATATAAAGTCAGCCTCTCTTCTTGCCTGAGAAGTCTGCTTTAACCAGGAAGAGAGTTTATCAAAAATCCCCATCTATCTCACCTCCAGTTAATTAGGCCTAAGTCAAGATAGTCTAGTAGTCCAATAGTCCTGTAGTCTAATAGTCAAGAGAGTCAAGGTAGTTCAATATCAGTCAGGAGAATCTCATAGGAAGTTCAAGATAGTTCGCAGGACTCCAGGACTTTGAATTTGAACTTACTAAGAGCCATGAGCTAAGAGCTATAGTGTGGTGCCGAAGGGGGGATTTGAACCCCCATGGAGTTGCCTCCACATGGTCCTGAACCATGCGCGTCTGCCAGTTCCGCCACTTCGGCTTGTTCTTTCAGGAACTTATAACTCCAACTCACTTTGCCTCCTACCCTTAGCCCTTTATCTCTTGCCTCTTTGTGTTTCACCCTTAGCCTTTAGCCTTTTTCCTTCTATTTTCAGTGTCTTCAGTGGTTAATTTTCTTGTTCTTTTTCGTTTTTTTCTGTAGTCATACCTGGCAACAAGTCCCATATCAACAAGCAGATGAAGAAAAGCTTCAAGCTCTGCTTCCTTTCCCAGCAGTTTTCCAATATTATGAACATATTCCATATTATGGTTGAGGTATCTATACTTGTAGCCCAATAGTCTTACATCTCTGTCCATTAAATTGTGGACCAGAGGATCGGCATGTCCCAATAAAACCTTACTTGCTCTCAGATGCTCTTGTTTGCTGGCCAACTATATCTTTCCTCTTTTTATACATATTGGCAATATCCTCAATCATCAGATAAGGTAGCTCTTTTTGTTTCTCAAATACATCTTTGGTAAAATTAATCCAGTCCCGCCACATTGCTCTTTTTTCTTCATCACCTACAATTTCCCCTCCTCCTTTGATAGAAGTGGCACCTTCAAGTAATACGGAAGGTTTGTTACTCTTTACAAATTCCGATACTGCTCTTAAGGCATCCATTGCTGCAAAACGCAGTTCTGCAGCATCTCGAGTTTCTTCACGAATATCCATTTTTTCCTCCTTTTTTCTTTTTAAGTAAATTAAAGCCATGTTAACTTTATATTATTTTGAGGTTTTGTCAACAGAGTCTCAATACTGCTATTGACATTACTTAAAATTTTGGTTATACTCCTTAAAAAATTAAAAGATGAAAAGGGAAGTTTTACGTCATCATATTTTAGTTAAGCGATGTAATTTATCTTCGGAAAAGATTAGAGAAAAGAGCGAGAAAATTAGGGAATTTTTCTTTAATTTTCCTTTAGTGGAAAGAGCCAACCTTATTCTTTTTTATCTTTCTTTACCTTATGAGGTACAAACTGAGCATTTAATAAGAGATGTTCTTAGAATGGGCAAAAGAGTTGCTGTTCCTCTGGTTAAAAAGGAGAAAAGAGAAATTGTTCCCTGCGAGCTAAATAATTACGATGAAGAGCTTGAGGATGGCCCCTGGGGTATTTTGCAACCTAAGGCAGGATGCAAACATGTTGATATTAAGGAAATAGACCTGGTGGTTGTTCCGGGGGTGGCTTTTGATGAAAAAGGACATCGTTTAGGATTTGGCGCAGGATTTTACGATAGGTTTTTAAAGCTTTTTTCCTCCACCACCAAGACAGTCTCTCTCTCTTTTGAGATTCAAATGGTAAAAGAAGTTCCTTGTTTACCACATGATGTTCCTGTAGATTACATAATTACAGAAAGACAAGTAATAGAGTGTAAAAGTTAACTTATAACTATTTTAAGGAGGATTTAATGTATCTAAATAAGCCATTAAAAGATTTTTTGTTGGATACTTTCTCTCGAACTCCCACCCCGGGAGGGGGAAGTGTAGCTGCCTTAACTGGAGCATCAGGAGCATCTCTTCTGGGTATGGTGGCAAACTACACTTTGAATAAGAAAAAATTTAAATCAGTAGAGGAAAGAATAAAAGAGATATTAAAAGAACTGGAGGAGAAAAGAGAAAGACTTTCTCAGTTGATCCAGGAAGATATTGATGCCTACCAAAATTTTTCCAGAGTTATGGCCATGCCCAAAGATAATCTTGAAGAAAGGGAAGCTCGAGCTAAGGCACTCCAATCTTCTTTAAAGGAAGCTGCTCAGGTTCCTTTAGCTACAGCTTCAGTTTCATCTCGACTTATAGAAATAGCTTATGAGCTTCTCTCTAAAAGTAATCCCAATTTAATAAGTGATGTGGGGGTAGGAGTGATTTTAGCCTGGGCTTCTCTGGAGAGTGCTGCTTTAAATGTAGAGACTAATCTTTCCAGCATTAAAGATTCTTCCTTTGTGGAGGAAAAAAGAAAATTTCTTTCTCTTCTTTTAAGTGAAGGGAAAAAAATAAAAGAGGATGTGATAAAGAAAGTTAAGGAAAAAATTTCGTAACAGTTCAGACACTAAGTCACCAAGGCACAAGGGAGTGATATAAAATTTTAAATCTCTAATGATATTAAGAGAATTATTATATAATCTTAGTGTCTTGGTGGCTAAATAATTACGATAGGAGAAAAATTTCAAATGAATGTTCTTTTTGCTGTTTGCTCCTGGGGATTAGGTCACGCAGTGAGAGATCTTCCCCTGATGCAAAGAATTATAAAGGAAGGATATCAGTTAACAGTAATAGGGAAGGGAAGGTCCCTGCAGTTTTTAAAAAAAGAGCTTAAAACTAATTGTTCTTACAGGGAGATACCTGATTACTCCTCGGCCTATTCGAAAAAGAATTTTTCTGTAACAAGATTTGTGGGTTCTTTACCTATTTACATAGGTGAGATTATTCAGGAACATAACAGGATTGAAAGATTAGTTAAATCACATCATTATGATAAAATTGTATCTGATAGTCGCTTTGGTGTTTATGAGCGAGGAATTCCCTCATTTTTTATTTTTCATCAATTAAGATTTATTACTCCAAGAAGGGTGAAATTTTTTGAAAGGTTTACTGAAGGTTTTAATTATCTATTTAAAGATAATTTTGACAAATTCTTAGTTCCCGATACTAAGGAGAATGGTTTAAGCGGAGATCTTTCTCATAATTTACTTTACTTTAAGCAGGACAAGGTGGAATATCTTGGTCCCATTAGTGATCTTGAAAAAAAAGATCTTTCTCAAGATATTGATTATTTTATCTCTCTTTCCGGACCCGAGCCTCAGCGCAGTGTCTTGGAGAGAAAAATAATGAGTCAAATTTCCTCTTTAAAGGGTAAAATAGTTGTTACTCTGGGAAAGCCCGAGGAAGAAAAAGAAGAGTATTTTTCTGATAACATTCAGATATTTAGCTGTTTAAATAGAAAAAAACAGGAAGAGATGATGAATAGAGCTAAACTCATTGTTACCAGGCCCGGTTATACAACTTTAATGGAGCTCGCTTTCCTGGGGAAAAAGGCTCTATTTATTCCCACTCCCGGGCAAACTGAGCAGATATACTTAGCTAATTATCACAGAGATAAAAAGAACTTTTACAATGTGCCTCAGGATAATTTAAACTTAGCTACAGATGTGGAAAAGGCAAAAAAATACAAGGGGCTATCTCTTGATTATTCTCCTAAAGAAGCGGAAGATAAATTTATGCGTATAATATTTGGCCAATGAAAAAAAATCTGCTTATTATTCTCTCTGGTGTAGCAGGAGCTATTCTGGTAGTTTTGATATTTTATTTTTTTAATGTGGTAAGAATATTTTCTAATGTGAGAGAAGTTGGTCTATTGGGAGCAGGGATTT
>JAUWJM010000132.1 GCA_030607715.1 Candidatus Aerophobota bacterium | reverse complement strand
ATTTTAGGCAATTTTGAAAAGGCCGGGGCAATCATAATTATTCCTTATGTAGTAGATTTTGTACTCAAGGCAATAAATCATTTTCCCAGTAAAGGTTGGGAAGGGATGTATAAGAATGGGAAGCTTTACTGTCCAAAATCAGGACCGGTGAGTTTTTGTCAATTAATCATGAAGATCTTCGGGGGGATTACTGAAAGAGGACTTGTTTTAATTTTCATTGGGATGGAGGCTATTTTTGGGTTAATTGCTATTTTATTTTATCTCAAAATTTAATACCACACCTTTCTATGGACTATGAGCTAATTTAAAGTGAAAAGATAATGTACGATGCAATAGTGATAGGAGGAGGACCTGTTGGCTGTTATACTGCCTGTCAATTAGCAGAAGCTGGATTTCACGTAGCTTTATTTGAGAAGAATGAGGAAATTGGCAGGGAAGTTATCTGCACCGGGATTATTGGAACTCAAGCTTTTCAGGAATTCCCTCTTCCCCGGAAAGCTATCATTGGTGAGGTTAAGAATATAACCTTTTTTTCTCCTTCTTTTCTTGCTCTAAGATATACTTCTTCCCAATCAATAGCTTATGTAGTGAATCGAAGTATCTTTGATAAAGCAATAGCTAAATTAGCTCGAGAAAAAGGGGTAGAGATTCAATTAGGACAGTGGATAAGGAAGATAAGGATTGAGCAAGATGAGGTAGAGGTAGAAATAGATGGTATGGATAGAAAAAGAGCTAAGGTAGCTATACTGGCTACAGGAGTCAATTATTCTTTGCATTCCCAGGTGGGATTAGATGCTCCTCCTTCCTTTGTTCAGGGAGCGCAGACCGAAGCTCAAATAGAGAGTTTGAAGGAAATAGAGATTTATCTTGGTAGTTTTATCACTTCTGGTTCTTTTGCCTGGATAGTGCCTTTAAATGGAAATAAGGCTCGGATAGGAAATTTAACTAAAAGAGAGGGGAGATTTTATTTAAGGAAATTTTTGGAAAAATTGAAGGGAAGATTAAAAGAAAAGCAGACTCAGATAAGATGCAAATCCATAGCTTATGGAGCGGCTAAAAAATGTGTAGCTCATCGGATTTTATCTGTGGGTGAGGCAGCCGGACAGGTAAAAACTACTACCGGAGGGGGGATATTTTATGGGCTTATTGGCTCTCAAATTGCAACTCAAGTATTGACCAGGGCCTTTAATAAAGGAGATTTAACTGAAGGAGGATTAGCTGAATATGATAGAATTTGGAAAGATAAGCTGGGAAGAGAAATTAATATGGGATACCGGGTAAGGAAGATGCTTGAGAAAATGAGTGACAAGAATATAGATAGAATTTTTAAATGGTTGCAGAGAATAGACCCGGTAAGAAATTTAATTCAAAAAGAGATTAATTTTGACTTTCAATCTAAAGCTATCTCCCTGAGCATGAAATTGCTGAATGAGTTTATAAAGTGAATATGAAAAAAGGAACTCTTTATTTAGTGGGAACCCCTATTGGCAACTTAAAGGATGTCAGTTTAAGGGCTTTGCAGATACTAAAAGAGGTTAATCTTATAGCTGCTGAGGATACTCGTCGTACTCGAAAACTACTTTCTCATTACGATATTCATACCTCTCTTACCAGTTTTTTTGAACACAATGAGCTAAGGAAGACTTCTTATGTTATAAAGAGATTAAAGCAAGGGGATGAAATTGCTCTGGTGAGCAATGCTGGAATGCCAGGAATTTCTGATCCAGGATATTATTTAATAAAAGAAGCTATCAAGGAAGGTATTTCCCTTATTCCTATTCCTGGACCAACTGCTCTTATATTAGCTTTGATAAGCTCAGGTTTTCCCATGCATAGCTTTGTCTTTGAGGGTTTTTTAGGAAGGAATAAAGAAAAACGGATGCAGAAGTTAAGGAAACTAAAAGAAGAGGAAAGAACCATTGTTATTTACATCTCTCCTCATAGAATTAAGAAGGTTTTATCTGAGATAAAGCAAATTTTAGGAGTTCGTAGGATAGCAGTAGTTAGAGAAATCACCAAGAAATTTGAGGAAACTATCAGGGGTAGAGTAGGGGAGGTGATAAAAATTTTTGAGGAAAAAGAGCCAAAAGGTGAGTTTACCCTGGTCATTGAGGGAAAGAAGAGGGAGAGATATCCTTGACATTGAGGTATAATAAAGTAGGATAAGATAAATGAGATTATTTATAGCCATAGAACTTTCTGAAGATATTCGAGGAGAAATCGCTCAGATCCAAGATCGGCTAAAAGCAACGCCAGATAAAATAAAATGGGTAAATCCTGCCTCTATTCACCTTACTTTAAAATTTTTAGGAGAGGTAAGGGAAGAAACAGTAGAAAAGATTCTTCAGGTCATTGAACAGATAACTGGAAAAGTTAGTTCATTTACTCTAAAGATTGAAGGTACGGGAGCTTTTCCTAATCTTGCCTCTCCCAGAGTAATCTGGATAGGAGTAAAAGATATCCCTTCCCTTAGTTGGTTGGCTACAGAACTGGAAAATGCACTGGAAAAAGAAGGTTTCTCAAGAGAGAAAAGAAAGTGGATGCCCCATTTAACAGTTGGAAGGGTTAAAGTTTTAGAGGAAAAGGATAAATTAAGGGAGCTTATTTTAAAGGAAAAGAGGAGCAAGATTGGAGAAATGGAGGTAAAATATGTGACTTTAATGCAAAGCCATCTTACTCCTAAAGGTCCCATTTATACTCCTATTAAACTATTTTTATTAAAAGGAGATAAAAATGAAGGAAGAGAAGCTAAAGGCTTTGGAGATAGCCCGACGTCAGATAGAGCACCAGTTCGGTAAAGGTGCTCTTATGCGTTTGGGAGAAAGAGCGGGAAGGATGGAAGTGGATGTTATTCCCACTGGTAGTATAGCCTTGGATATAGCTTTAGGTATAGGAGGGTATCCTCGAGGAAGAGTGGTGGAGATATTTGGCCCTGAGGGATATGGAAAAACTACTTTAGCTCTTCAAGCAGCCGCCGAGGCTCAAAAGAGAGGTGGATTGGTAGCCTTTATTGATGTTGAGCATGCTCTGGATCCAAATTATGCTAAAAAGTTAGGAGTGGATACAGAAAACCTTTTTATCTCTAAGCCTGATTCAGGAGAGGAAGCTTTAGAGATATGTGAGACTTTAATCAGGAGTAATGCTATAGATTTAACCATTGTTGATTCTGTGGCTGCTCTTGTTCCTCGGGCGGAGCTGGAAGGAGAAATGGGAGATACTCATGTGGGACTTCAAGCTCGACTTATGTCCCAAGCTTTGAGAAAACTCACTGCGGCCATAAGCAACTCCAAAACTTGTGCTATTTTCATTAATCAACTCAGGATGAGGATAGGGATAATGTTTGGCAATCCAGAAACTACCCCCGGGGGAAGAGCTCTTAAATTTTATTCCTCAGTGCGAGTAGATATCAGAAGGAAGGCCAGTTTGACTAAAGGAGATGAACAGATAGGGAATCGAGTTCGGGTAACTGTAGTTAAAAACAAACTTGCTCCTCCTTTCCGAAAGGCAGAATTTGATATGTTATTTGGAGAGGGGATCTCACAGGAGGGAAGCATTCTGGATATGGGAATGGAGTTTGATATTATTCAAAAATCGGGTAGCTGGTATTCTTATGGGGATACTCAGTTAGGCCAGGGTAAAGAAAATGTCAGGGATTTTCTTAAAGATTCTAAAAACCAGGGTATAAGAGAGGAAATAGAGAGAAAAATAAAGGAGAAGTCGGGTCTGATAAGAAAAAAATCACCACAGACCTTACAAAATAAAAAACCCAGTTCTCTTAAGGGTGAAAACAGTAAAATGGGAAGCTAAATGTTATCTTTATCTACAGAGATGTAGTTTCAAAAATGGGATATAAGGAAATGAAAAAGATTGGGTTGGTGCTGGTTTTGATCTTATTTGCCCAGATGGTTCAAGCTTATCAGGACTATTCAATTGGTGAGACAAATGTCGATTCCCAGCCTTCTCATACCCAAATAACTTTGAGGTTATCCCAGGAAACAGGATATGTAGTAAAAGATCTACTTAATCCTCCCCGTATTTTATTAAATCTTTATCCAGCAAATCTTATTTCACCTAAAAGCGAAATTAAAGTAGAGGATAAGTTTGTTAAGCAGATTCGATTAGAGCGTGAAACCAAAACTGTGGTAAAAGTAGTGATAGATCTGGTTAAGGATAAGTGTGTCTATGATATTTTCCTTCGTAAAGATCCTTGTCGCTTAATTATTGATGTAAGAGAACCTGAGGAAGATGAAGATATAGTTGCTGGCTTATTAAAAAAGAGGGCAGGGGAAGAAGAACAGGTCCTTTCTCCGAAGGAGATGGGGATTCGAAGGATAGTTCTGGATCCAGGACATGGAGGAAGAGACCCTGGAGCTATAGGTCCCTCTGGCGTTAAGGAAAAAGAGATTACTTTAGCTATAGCTAAAGAATTATCTGCTTTACTTAAAAGAAACTTGAAAGTAGAGGTTTTTTTAACCCGAGAAGATGATAAATTTATTCCCCTTGATAGAAGAACAGAAATAGCCGATCAATTAGAAGGAGATATTTTTGTTAGTATACATGCCAATGCAAGTTGGAATAATGCAGCCAGAGGAGTGGAAACTTTTTTCAATTCCAGATATGTTTATGGAGAGGGAGCCAAAGAGGTAGCAATTAGAGAAAATTCTGTATCAGGGGCAGAAAAAATTCCTGAAGGGGCAAAAGATATCCTTTGGGATTTGATTCAAAATCAGTATCGCAGCGAAAGCAATGATCTCTCCCATCAGGTTCAAAAAGAACTTTGTCACACTTGT
>JAUWJM010000055.1 GCA_030607715.1 Candidatus Aerophobota bacterium | reverse complement strand
TAAATAAGGAGAAACTAATTGTAACTTTTGGCTGTGGGGGTGATAGAGACTCTTATAAGCGTCCCTTGATGGGGAAGATAGCCTTTCAAAACGCTGATCTTTCTATAATTACCTCTGATAATCCTCGGAGTGAAGATCCGGAGGCCATCATTTCTCAAATTGAGGAAGGATTGAAAACCTCAGGAGCAAAACTAAGTAAAGACTATTTCCTCATTCCCGATCGCAGGGAAGCTATTGCTTTTGCTTTGGACAACCTGAGTAAAAATGATACTCTTTTAGTGGCCGGTAAAGGACATGAAAAAGTGCAAATATTTAAAGATAGAGTGATAAAATTTAATGATAAAGAGGTAATTCAAGATTTGTTAAAAGAGAAAGGTATGCTATAATTGGATAAAGGAGGAAGGATGGAAGAAAATTTTTCCCTTCAACAGATACTCTTAATCACGTGTGGAAGGCTAATTAATCTAAGAGAAGATACTTGTATTTCAATTTCTCCTCAACAGATATGCACCGATACTCGCATCCTAAGAAAAGGAGATCTTTTTGTTGCTCTTAAAGGTGATCGCTGGGATGGTCATAGTTTCTTGAAAGAGGCTCAGGTCAAAGGAGCTCTGGGAGCTATAGCGGAAAAACTTCTTCCCCTTCCTTCTTCTCATTTTTTTTTAATTCAGGTAGAGGATACCCTTAAAGCCCTTCAGAAATTAGCTAAATTTCACCGAGAAAAACTATCCTTCCCTTTTGTTGGCATAACAGGAAGCAATGGTAAAACCACAACCAAGGAACTTATCTCTCACATCCTCTCTCAAAAATACCAGGTTGGTAAATCTTTTGGTAATTTTAATAATCAAATTGGGGTTCCTCTCTCTTTACTAAAAATATCTTCCTCTCATCAAATTGGGGTTTTAGAGATGGGAATGAGCGCTCAGGGAGAAATTGCTACTCTCTCTCGTATAGTTCAACCCAATATTGGATTAATTACCAACATTCATAGCTCACATATTGGGCTTTTAGGAACCATAAAAGAAATTGCTCAAGCCAAAGGAGAAATTATCCCTATTTTAAACAGAGATAAGGAAAATTATCTGGTATTAAATGAAGATGATAAATGGACAGAAAATTTTAAAAAGGAGTCTAAATGCAGAGTAGTCACATTTGGTTTGGGTAAAAATTCCAATTTTAAGGCAGAGAATATTTCAACTGAGAATGAGAAAATCAGCTTTACTCTTAGATTTCCCAACAAAGAGCATCTTCATCTATCCCTTCCCTTGCATAAATTTTTCAGTATTTACAATTTATTAGCTGCCTGTTGTGTTTCCTCTCTTCTGGGAATCCCCTCTTCCAGTATTAAAGATGCTCTTTTCAAGTTTAAATCTCTTCCTCTTCACTTTCAGATAAATAATTTTGGGCAATACAGATTAATTAATGATAGCTACAATGCTAATCCTGTGTCTATGCAAAAAGCGTTAGACCTTTTAAAGCAAATAGATGGAAAAAGAAAGATAGCTGTGCTGGGAGATATGTTAGAGTTAGGGGGGAAAGCTCAATCTTTTCACTATCAGATAGGAAGAAAAGCAGCCAAACTAAGTATAAATGCTATATTTGCTTATGGAGAGCTTTCTGAGGAGATGGTAAGAGGGGCTAAGGAAGGAGGAATAAAAGATGCCTTTTTCTTTACCGACAAAAGATCTTTAGTAGATAAGTTGTTGGAATATAAGAGAGACGGAGATTGCTTCTTAATTAAGGGTTCTCGAGGAATGAAAATGGAAGAAATTGCCACTCGCTTAAAGGTGAGTTTATGCTCCTCAATTTAGCTTTTCCTTTAGCTGTTAGAGCAGGAGGAGCTTTTGTCCTTTCCTTTTTTCTTGTTATTTTAATGAGTAAAACAGCAATAAAATGGCGTAAGAATAAGGGAATAGTTGATCACTTTCGCTCAAATGGACCATCCAGCCATTTATCTAAGAAGGGAATCCCTACCGGGGGAGGGATTTTTATTCTTATTGCTCTGGGATTAAGTCTTTTAATTTTTGGAAAACTTTCTAATGAGAAAATAAGACTAACTATTCTGGTAACTTTTTATCTGGGAATAGTAGGATTTTGGGATGATTGGAAAAAGAGCCTATCTCAAAGTTCCCGTGGGTTAAAAGTAAAATTTAAACTTTTTTTGCAGATAATTTTAGCTCTTTTAGTAGGTATGTATCTTTACCTTAACTCAACTTTGATACCAAACTGCAGGTTCCTTTTCTCCGAACTTACTTAGAGATAAACTGGCTATATATTCCTTTAATCATGGCAGTTATTGTGGGATGTTGCAATGCAGTTAATCTCACCGATGGTCTGGATGGATTAGCTCTGGGATGTATTATTCCTGCAGGAGGTGTTTACGCTATTTTCTCTTTTCTCACAGGAAGTTTTTACCTTTCCAGAATAGTAGAAATACCCTATATTTTTGGAGCGGGAGAATTGGGAATTTTCTGGGCAGCTTTGCTGGGAGCAAGTTTTGGTCTTTTATGGTACAACTCCTATCCAGCTGGCCTATTTATAGGAGATACAGGATCTTTAGCTCTGGGAGGAGCTCTTGGAATCACATCTGTTTTAATTAAACAGGAGATTCTTCTTTTAATAGTAGGAGGTGTATTTGTAGCAGAGGCCCTCTCAGTTATTTTCCAAGTTGCCTCTTTTCAGTTAAGAGGAAAGAGAATATTAAAAATGAGTCCTCTTCACCATCATTTTGAATTAGAGGGAATGGAGGAACCCAAAATTGTGATTAGATTCTGGATAGTAGCTGGTGTATTAGCTTTATTGGGAATGGGGTCTCTATTTTAAAAGGTAAGCTCAATGAATGTTAAATCGGCTCTGGTAATAGGAATGGGTAAAAGCGGAAGAGAAGCAGCTTTTCTTCTACAGAAAAGAGGAGCTAAGGTAGTGGTAGGAGAAATAGAGAATGATTACAAAATGGAAAAAGAGGCAGAAAAACTTAGAAAAAAAGGGATTCAGGTAGCCTTAGGATCTCATTCCCTAAATTTACTTAAAGATAAAGAGATAGTTGTTGTCTCCCCTGGAGTTTCCTTAATGATTCCCTTAATCCAGGAAGCTCGCCAAAAAGGTATCCCTGTGATAGGAGAATTAGAGCTGGCCTATCGTTATCTAACAAATCAAACTGTAATTGCTATTACTGGAACCAATGGTAAGAGCACTACTGTTATGCTCACCACAGAAATCCTTTCCCGGGCAGGATTTGAGGTTAAGATGGCTGGCAATATTGGCATTCCCCTATCACAGGTAGCAAGAGAACCTTCTCCAGTTATCGTGGTAGAGGTGAGCAGCTTTCAATTAGAGTCGGTTAAGCAATTTTCCCCCCACATCTTTTCACTTCTTAACATCACTCCTGATCATCTAGATCGTCACTCTAACTTTGCTAAGTATATAGAGATTAAATCTAATCTTTTAAGAAAATTAAAAGTAAATGATTTTGCTATTCTCAACAGAGATGATGAGATCATCTATCCTTTAGCCAAAAAAACAAAAGCCAAAGTGATATTTTTTAGCGAAAAAGAAAAACTAAAAAAAGGGGTATTTTTAGAGGGGAATAAAATAGTTGCCTGTTTGGGAGATAGATTTGTTATTCCCACTAATAATCTTTCCTTAACCAATTTTCATAGTTGGGAAAATGTTCTTTGTAGTGTTGCTATTTCTGCCCTGTTTAAGGTGAAAGAGGAGGTGATAAGAGAGGCCCTGCTTAGCTTTAAGAGTCTTGCTCACAGACAAGAACTGGCAGGTGGGATTGAAGGTGTGAATTTTATAGATGATTCCAAGGCTACCAATGTGGGAGCAGTTTTTAAATGTCTAAATTTGCTTGAAAAACCTATCATTTTAATAATGGGAGGGAGAGATAAGGGAGGAGATTTCTCTAAATTAAAACCAAAGATAAAGGAGAAAGTGAAGCTAATTATATCAGTTGGAGAAGCTAAAAGAAAAATAAAAGAGCAACTCTCAGACATTAAAAACTTGATAGAGGTTAACAGCATAAAAGAGGCGGTAAGAATAAGTTTTAAAATGGCAAAAAAAGGTGATAGTGTAGTTTTATCTCCTGGTTGCTCGAGTTTTGATGAATTTAAAAACTATAAAGAGAGAGGTAATGTTTTTAAGAGAGAGGTGAGAAAGCTTGAAGAGGGAGTTGAAAAAGAAGTTATCCTTTGATTATTTCCTCCTCTTAATCACTGGATTGCTGGTAGTAATAGGGATAATGGCTATTTTTAGTGCCAGCGCTCCTTACAGCTACATCGGAAAGGAAAGCTCTTATGCTTACTTAAAAAATCAATTAAAGTGGGTAATAGTAGGAATTTTTTTCTTATTCTTGGCCTCTAAATTTAACTACCACTGGTATCAAAAATTAGATAAAATAATCATACTTTTAGTCTTGCTTTCTCTTTGTGTAGTATATCTTCCTGGGGTACGCCGACAGATAAAGGAAACTTACCGATGGATTAATCTGGGGTCCTTTCGTTTTCAGCCCAGTGAGCTGGCTAAAATAGGTTTAATTATTTATCTTTCTTCTTCCCTTGTTCGAAAAAAAGATAAGTTAAACAGTTTTGTTAATGGATTTTTGCCTTTCTTTATCATTATTTCCCTTATCTTCCTACTGGTAGCTATGGAGCCAGATCTTAGTTCAGCTATAATTATAGCAACAGTTGGATTCGCAGTTTTATATGCTGGAAGAGCTAAGATTTCTCATATACTCTATGTAGTATTCTTAGCGATTGTCCCTCTTTACTTTTTTATTTTTGAAGTTGGTTACCGCAAGGGTAGAATCATTGCCTTTCTTCATCCGGAAAAAGACCCTCAAGGAACAGCTTTTCAGTCTATTCATTCAAAGATCTCCTTGGGTGCAGGGGGTCTGTGGGGTTTAGGAGCAGGCAAGGGCAGAGAAAAACTTTTTTACCTTCCTACTCCCTATACCGATTCCATATTTGCTGTAATTGGAGAAGAATTTGGTTTTATAGGAACAAGCTTAATTGTGGCTTTGTTTTTTCTGATAGCTGTGCGGGGACTAAAGATAGTCAGGAAAGCTCCCGATGATCTGGGCAAATTATTAGCTTTAGGACTTACCTTTTTAATATGTGTTCAGGCAGTGATAAATATGGGAGTAGCTACAGCGATTTTTCCTACTACTGGTGTTACTCTTCCCTTTATCAGTTATGGAGGATCTTCTTTAATTGTCTGTCTTACAACTGTGGGAATCCTGCTTAATATATCAAGGAAAAGAGAAAATGTTAGAAGTGGAAGTAAAGGTAAGGGTGAATCTTAGGCAAATAAAAGAAAAACTTGAGGAGCTTAAGGCTACCTTTGTCAAAGAGGTGCAACAGGAGGATACCTATTTTAAGCATCCTTGCTGGAATTTTAAAGATAGAGATGAGGCTTTAAGGGTAAGGGAGGAGGAAAATATTTTTTTTCTAACCTTTAAGGGACCCAGACTGACTAAGAAATTTAAAGTCAGGAAAGAGATACAATTACAAGTAGAATCCAAAATATTTGAATTGTTAAAAGAGCTGGGATTTTCTGAGCTAAGAAAGGTAAGAAAGAGAAGAAGATTCTATCAGTGGAAAAATCTAAAAGTTTGTCTGGATAAGGTAGAGGAATTGGGAGATTTTTTGGAAATAGAAGGAAAAAGCTGGGAAGATAGTTCTCTTATAAGAGAACTGATAAAAAAATTACACATCAAGGAGGAATCTTTTCTCACCGCTTCTTATTTAGAGTTACTTTTAAAAAGAAAGTGAGAAGTAGGAAGTAAAATTATGTTTACTTAGAAGTCCAACAAAAAGGCACAGGAGATTAAGGGAAGAAAGCAACTCCAAATAGACTCTTAATCCTCCTTTTCTCCTATTTCCTCATAATTATCCACTAATTTCTTACAAATTTCACCTATCTGCCCGCTATTATTAGCAATATAATACTTAACATTCTTTTTCTCAATTTCAGGATAGGCTATTATAACAAAACCATTCTCCGCCTTTTGAATCTCTATGAATAACATTACTATCCTTCCTCAACTTCAATAAAACATTTTCCTTCTTTAACAGCTTTCTCTCCCTCTCTCTTTACCTTATCATAGTTTTTCCTCAATACTTCACCAAATTTACCAATAGTAGGAATTCCCTGCGACTCCATTTCTCTTAGTTCCTTCCAAGTCCGCTTCATTGCTATCTTCCGCTGACCCGTAAAAGTGCACACAGGAATTATTTTTTTCGCCATTGTCTATCACCTCCGAATAACATCATAGACCAACAGGATTTTTTGTCAAGAGGTTCAAATATTTTTAAATTCCTTGATGCTCCTAAAGTATTGTCAAAAGTTATTTACCTTGAGTTGTTGAAATATCTACTCTCTCAGTAATTGAATGAAACTGCACATTGTTAGGTTTAAAAACTTTCTCGATAAGAGTTAAATAAAATATAAATCTGTTCCCTTTTTTACTCCATTCGAGTGGTTAAGTATATTCCTACTGCTAAAAAGATGAAATTAGGAACCCAGGCAGCTATTTCTGGGCTAACAATTCCACCTTTTCCTATAGCTTTTAAAAATGCCATTGTCTCAAAGTATCCAAAACTTACAATTAGTCCAAGAGCAAGACCTGCTCCTCTTCCTCCTTTTCTTAAAAAAATCCCCAGGGGAATACTCATAAATATTAAAATGAAACTGGCAAAAGGAGAAGAAAATTTAAAGTTAAGTTCTGTTTCCAAATCTAAGGTTTCAAATCCACTCTTTTTGTAATTTTCAATATATTTTTTTAATTCTGATATGTTCATTTTATCTGGGGGAAAGTACTTTTTAGTAAAATAAGCTGGTTTCTGATCTATATCAAGAAATTTTTGATTAAAATAAACCTCTTTTAGCTTTTCTAACGAGTATTCTCTGCCCTGATAAAGAGTCCATTTCCCATTTTCCCATTTTCCCTCCTTAGCTACAGTTAAAGAAGAAGATTTTTTGTAAATCAGGATATCTCTCATTCTGTCTTTTTCTAAATCAAAAGATCTAATATAAAAGATATAAGAGGGGGGAACAGCAATAAAAATATTTTTCTGGACTTTTTCATTGGTTATTCCCATGAAACTTTTCTGCTTTAACTCATAAGAAAGCTGATTTGTTTGGAAAGTTAAAGTGTTATCCAAAAACAGCATGGCAAAGGAGATAATTAATCCACAGGTAAAAATAGGAAGAAAAGCCCTTTTAATAGAAACACCACTGGTTTGAATAGCCTGGGTTTGGTTAGTACTGGTAAGATAAATGATAGCAAACAGGCAAGAGATAACAACGGAAATAGGACTAAGCAAAATCCAGAGGGAAGGGATTTGAAGAAGATAATAGCTAACCAGAGAGGCAAATTCTGCTCCTTTTTTTAATTTACTTATAGAGGTAAAAAAATCTGTTAAAATAAAAATAGCTACAAAAAAGAAAATAAAAATAAAGTAAAATCTTAAAAATTCTTTAGTGACATATTTATCCAGGACTTTCATATTAATTACCTTCTAACAGCCTTTAAATTTAGCCAGATTCCCCCAGCTAACATTATAAAGTTAGGTATCCAGATAGCAAGCAATGGAGGCAGAGACCCAATTCTTGCCAGAAAATCCCCGATTAAAAAAAGGATGTAGTATATAACTATCACAATAAGACTTATTCCCAGGCTTATAGACTTAGCTCCCTTTTTTATCTTAATTCCCAGAGGAACAGCTAAAATTCCCATAAGAAGGGTTGCCAGAGGAATAGCTATTCTTCCTTGAAAATCAGCTTTTAGTCCTCTTTTTTCTCCTTCCCCCAAATTTTTTTCTTTTAATTTAGCCCTTATCTCTCTTAAACTCATTTCATAGCTACTTTTCTCTCTTTTTCCCCTTTTGCTAAGCTGGCTTTGGGGATAGATAGTTTGCGTGTTAAATTCTCCTTTTTGAATTAGTTGATAATTTTTATTGAATCTGTAAATAGTTACCTTTCTTAAGATCAAAGTTTCATTTTTAACCTCTCCTTCCTTGGCCAATGTAATCTGGGGAAACAACTGTGCTTTTTGAGAAAGAAATTCATATAAAATTATCTCTTTCATCTGTTGACTTTCTGGATTTAAATGGTGGGTATAAAATTTTCTTCCTTCTACATCAGTAATGGTATTCTCCTTAACCTGTAAGGTTGGTCTCTGGAGAATAATCTGTTGATAGGTTTTGTGGTAAAGCTGGTTACAATAGGGAGTTAACCAGGCAGAAAAAAAAAGGGAAACTACACTAAAGAAAAAAGCAAGAGCAAAAATGGGAGATTCTAATTGAAGTAAACTTATCCCAGAGCTACGAAAGGCAATTATTTCTCCTTCACAGCTCAAACGACCAAAACTTAAGATTAAAGAAAAGAGAAGAGCAATGGGAATTATTATATTTAAATAAGAAGGAATGGTAAACAGGATTAATTTTCCCACTAAAAAAGGAGAAGCATTTTTTACAAATATCAGCTCTGTTAAATCAAAGATGATTCCCATAAATAAAATAAAATTAAAAAACAAAAGGCCAAAAACAAAAGGCACCAGCATTTCCTTTAATATATATCGGTGAATTATCTTCATCTTATATCATTTTACTTAGCTTATTGCGTATTGTCAATTTTTCAGTTGATGCGAGGGTTGACAATTTTTCAAAGGTATATTATATATGAGAGTTCCGAATCCATTAGATTGGTTGCTGAAGTTGGCAGCCAATATGCTACTTTACATGCAAGCGCGGTCGGAAAAGTTTTTCTGGCTTATATGGATGAGATTAAATTTAATTCATTTTTGAAAAATAAGGATAAAATTTTCTTTAAAAATCAAATTATTTCAAATAAGGAGGAACATGGATGAATGTAGTGCTCATAATTATTGATACCTTAAGGCAGGATCATGTAGGTTGCTACGGAAATAACTGGATCAAGACACCTTATCTTGATTCCTTGGCTAAGGAGTCAGTGTTATTTACCCATGCTTATCCAGGATCACTTCCTACTCTACAGGTTCGAAGGGTTCTGCAAACTGGCTGTCGTATCTTTCCATTTATAGGTCATAAAGATTATAAGGGCAATCTTTTTACTGGTGCACTTGGCTGGGGACCTGTGTCTGAGGAGCGAGATACTATTGCTGAAATATTGCAAAGTCATGGCTACTGCACAGGATTTATAACTGATACTTATCATCAATTTAAGCCATCAGAAAACTTTCATCGTGGCTTTAATGAGTGGACATGGATAAGAGGTCAAGAGAGTGATCCTTATCGCTCAGGGCCTTATCCTTCCCGGGAAGAGATTGAAAGATATATACCCGATAATTTAAAAGAAGGGAACCGAGTAAAGGGAAGAAGATTTACAAGTTTCATTGGTAGGTACCTGACTAACGTGGCCGATAGGAAGTGCGAAGAGGATTACTTCCCCGCCCAGGTCTTTACAGAGGGAGCCAGGTGGCTGGAGAGAAACCAGGATGCAGAAAAATTCTTCCTGGTTCTTGACTCCTTTGATCCTCACGAACCCTGGGATCCACCTGTTTACTATAGAAAATTTTACGATCCTGATGATGATACAATTGATTTTTTGGCCTCGCCTTATGGTAAAG
>JAUWJM010000109.1 GCA_030607715.1 Candidatus Aerophobota bacterium | reverse complement strand
GATTGAAGATGCTTTCAAGCACCTTAAGTCTTTCTTGAAGATCCGGCCTTTCTGGGTAAATCTTGATGAACATGTGAGGGCAGTATATACTGTCTGTGTTTTAGCCTACTTTCTTAATCTCCATTTGGCCCGAATGAGAAGTAAGTATGAAGAAACTGAATTTCTCAATTCCAAAAAACTTTACCAACCTTTCAAGAATTCCCAGTTCATCAGGTTTAAGGATGAAAAGTTTGGCTGGGTTAGAGAAAAGATTATCGATCCAGAACCTGATGACTTAAAGATTCTTCAACAACTTGGTTTTAGCCATCTTTTGGATAAGAGAAGATTTCAAAAAACAACGGAGGAAAACTGAATGTAGTCTAACAAAAAAAATTAAACCCTTATAGCATGAGGGTCTCCAAGGTGCTTTACGGAGGCTGTGTTATAAGGGAAAGGGTATGATATAGACACTACCTAAAATATTGGTAGATTTTGAATAAAATTCTAAAGAGGATGACTACAATATATTACAACAGTTTAAATTTCCGAGAAAGAATAATGGCTACTTATAGAAGAGAGAGAGTAAATAAAGTAGTGTGGCAGCCAAGAATTGAACATTGGTATAATGTAAGAAAAGTTAGGGGAATCCTTCCTGAAAAATATAAAAATAAAGGGATTCTTGAAATCTATGATGACCTTAGTGCTTCAGCAAGGTATTATTATGGCTCTACAACAGATATTTCCTCTCCTAAAACTTATATAAAATTTGAGTATGTAAAGGGTTCAAAAGTTAAAGAGATAAGAAAAAATTATGATATATATATGATTTATGAAACACCCATTGGGCAGTTAAAAGGAAAAAAGAGATTGGGAGAATGGGGATGTTCCTGGCATTATGTTGAACATCCAGTTAAAAGTATATCTGATTTAAAAATTTTGGAATATATAGTAAAAAATATAAGGGCAAGATTTGATTATGAATTTTATAAAGAAGCAGAGAATAAAATTGGCAATAGGGGCGTTATCCAATTTTATTGGGAGCGGAGTCCTTTCCAAAGACTTTTGTTGGAATATATGGGTGTTGAAAGTACTATATTGGCATTCTATGACTATCCTGAGAGGATGAAAGAGTATTTAAAGATAGCTGAGGAAGCAGAGGATCAACTATACGAAGTGCTGGAAAAATGTCCTGCTCCTGGATTAAATTTTGGAGAAAATATTGATGGTCGCATCGACTCTCCCAAATTTTTTAATGAGTATCTTGTTCCTTACTATAGGAAAAGGGTAGCGCAGTTACATAAAGCTGGTAAATTCTGCTATCTTCATATGGATGGTTCGCTAAAACCTTTATTGCCTTATATTAATGATTCTGGTTTTGATGGAATAGAAGGTGCTACTCCTCTACCTCAGGGGGATGTAACTTTAGAGGAATTAAAGGATGCGATGGGAGATACTATACTTATAGATGGAATTCCTATGCTTTTATTCCTGCCACAATATTCATACGAAAAATTAGAGGAATTTACTAAAAAAGTACTTAATTTATTTTCTCCCAATTTGATTTTAGCAATCTCGGATGAAATTTCTCCACCAGGTGATATAGAGAAAGTAAGGTTTGTATCAAAAATAGTAGAATCATTCAAAGTATAGAATTGTAAAAATATTATCCTCTAAAGGGAGGTTAATTTTTGTCCTCAAAGATATTAAATTATTTGTAGCTATGTAGTCACGAGAAATTTCCCGAAAAGATGATAGAACGTTAGGAAAGAAAAAGAGGCGATTTTCTCAGAAAATGGCCCTTGACAAAAATAATGATATGCTCATAATTAGTAATGAAGTTATATCCTTGATAAGATAAGGAGCTAAAAATAGGGCCAGAGGGAGGTGAGAGATTAAGAAAATAGATAGGCCATTAGTTTGGGGAAAGGAAGGTTTTTCAAGAAGAGAGAAGTGTTGAAAGATTAATTTCTCTTTTGGGAGCTTTCTAAGTCAAAATAGGAGGAAAAAGTATGAAGTTATGGTTAAGAACTTTTGTAGGTTTAATGGTTGTGCTGATAGTAGTAGGAACAATGGGAAACCTCGCCCTATCTAAAGGTTACTATTTTGGTCACGATTCCCTGTATATGGGCGATGAGTGGATGAGGGTAACTGACCTTGCGATCCACTATTGGGGTGAAGATCATGGAATCAGGGTGCTTACCAAAAATGCACATTTCGATCCAGAAATTCAGATTAAAGATTATAGATACATGGTAGCTGCTGGCGTTGACGCAATAATATCTTCTCCTGTCAATCCGGTAGCTACAAAAGATGTTACGGAGTGGGTCGTATCGCAGGGTGTTCCCCTCGTAACATACAATACCGATGTTGATACAACAGCTGTGAAAATTACTATAATGTTCGGTAATAAAGAAGCTGCAGTGCGAGTAGCAGAAAAATGTATAGACTACTTAAAGGAGGTTCAGGGAACTGAAGAACCTTCGGGCTTGATTATTGGCCTTCAGGGAACCGAGGCAGTTGATACAGATGAAGTACGTGCCGAGGGATATAAAGAGGTTTTTGATAAATATCCAGGTATCAATTATGTGTGGTTTTACACTAAGTCAGTCATGGGTGAGGCCCAAGCAAGAGCACATGACTCAACCATGGAATATGGCAGACCGGTTGCTATTGTTTCTCAGAACACGACTAATGGAAGGGGAGGATACATGGCACTCAAAAGGACAGATATGACTGAACTTAAAGGAGAGCCAGGCCATGTGTGGATGGGTTCCATAGGTGCTCCGCCCGAGTGGATAGAGATGATGAAGGAAGGTAAAGTAGACTATGGCTATGTCCAGCCCAACTTATTCTACGGTCCTTTAGCCATGTACTTCGCTATACAACTCATAGAAAAAGGCGAAGGGGGATTGCCTAATGTCGGCCAGACGATAACATGCAATCCAAAAAAATTTAATGGCCACCAACCTGATGGAACATATAACCTTGTTATAACGGGGTACGAACACCTGTTTGAACCATGGGCATCGGACGCTCAAACATGGTTCCCTGCCAAAGTTATAACGAACTATGGACACAGGTGGTTTAAGGTATCTGGAATGGAGGTAACACCAGAAACAGCCGACAATCCATCAGTATGGGGAAATGCAGCAAAGGAATGGCTGAGACCAGTAAAATAAAGCCTTCCCTTTCTATTTTTTATAATTGCTACTCATACACCACATAATAGCATCCGCTTATAGTACACACTTTAGTAAAAATTATCTCAAAAATGAACTCAAATTCTCCTGGGTAAAGAGTTGGAACGTTATCTGTTCTCAAGAGGTGAAAATCTAAGTAAAGATTGGCTCTTTTACCTGTAGATACTGTTGCAAGAGAATGTTACGGTAGTTCTTAAGCCATCTGCAAAAATGGAGAAAGCCGATCTTTCTAAAAGCTCTGAGTAAGTCTTCGAGAGTATTTAAGCCTACCTCAGGCTTAAATACTCTCTGGAAAGCTTCTTTTAGCTTACCTATCTTTAAAGAGGTATATATAAGTCAAAAAGAAAAGATATCAATACCTCTTGATGCTATTAAGGGGCTATTTCGGTAGCTATATAATAAATAGATATTTTAGCTCTAATTTTTAAGAATAAGGGAGCAAATTTTCTAATTATCGGTAAAATTTCTCAGTTACCCCTGGAAAAAAATAAAGGTTGTTGATATTATCACTTCTCTGGGGAGGTTTTTCACCTTTCTCCTAGTTAAGAACCAATCAATCTGACGCTATCGAGCTGTCTGCTTAAGTTTCTTGCTTAACCAACATGCACAGCTCGATCAAACGTTGTCTTCTACTCTCCTTAGCAATTATGGTGATCTTGAACAGAAAGAAAGCGTTAATAAACTCAAGAAGGGGTTCAAACGGGAAACTCGATGTATTTGAAGTAGTTAAATCCAAAACTGGCTTTGACGAATATAAAAAGGGTGAAAAAATGGGTGCAACTCGCGACAAAGCAATGTTGTTTTTTGTTGAGAAAATAGCCTGGTTTCTTGCGATACTGCTTTATGTTATTTTCGCTGTATTGAGGCCAACGGGAATGCTTAGATGGGGTACGCTCGTTTTTATGATTTATTCTGCAGTTCCGCTGGGATTTATCGTACTTGCCGAATCGGTATGTCTTATCTCGGGAAATTTTGACCTTTCGGTTGGTACGATGACAGGTTTTATAGGTATGGTGGCAGGAGTGATAATGATATGGTGGTTACCAGATACTATTCCAGCCCCCCTGACTATACTCCTACCGTTAATTATCGGGTTGGGTTGTGGAGCTCTAAATGGATCCCTTGTAGGTTTCTTAAGGCTTAACCCATTTCTTACAACGTTGGGGACTTATATGATATTTTTTAGTGGAAAATTATTAATTCACCCCCATCCAATTTATGGAAGAGATTTTCCAAAAATTTACATAATGATAGGGAATAATGAGGTAATATCTCTATCTGTCTTTGCTGCCACCCTTGTTGTCCTTTGGTTTGTGCTCCGTTTTACACGTTTTGGAGCTCATCTTTATGCTGTGGGAGCTGAACCTAAAACAGCGAGCATGCTTGGAATCAATAAAGGTAGAATGTACTTCTTCGCATATTTAATTGCCGGCTTTCTCTGTGGAATGTCAGCTTTGTTTTATACTGGCTTTCTCTCTGCTATAGATCCCTACACAGGGTCAACTGACCTATTCCCGGCCTTTGCTGCTGCCGTAATCGGTGGGATCAGCTTGAAGGGGGGGAGAGGGTCGGTGGTAAATGCCGTTGCAGGAGTGATTCTTTTAGGAATAATTGGATCTGGACTTTCGATGTTTGCTGTTACTCCTTATCTCCGACAGTTCGCTTATGGGTGTTTGGTGATTGTAGCAATCGTGATCAATAGGCTCAGAGATTCCGTAAGGGAGAAAATTTTAACCGGATAGCATGAAGAGGAGGTTGTAAAATGCTATGAAAGGATACCCCTCTGCTACCAAAGATATCCAAGGAATTCTGGGCTTGCTATAAAGAGTATGGATCTATAGAAGGATTTTCCTGAAGCATCCTAAAAAGATGCACTGAGAAGAATAAGAAGATAATGAATGAAATTATCGGCAAATAATTGGAAGTCACGCCACTATTTTTTAACGCCCATTATGTTAATTAAACAAAGGAGGAATCATGGAAAAACCGTTGGTACGGATGGAGAACATTGATAAGTGGTTTGGAAAAGTTCAGGCTCTCAAAGACGTAAATATAAAAATTTGGCCCGGTGAGATAGTGGGAATGGTAGGAGATAATGGTGCCGGCAAATCGACGTTAATAAAAATCCTGGCAGGAGTTATCCACAATGATAAGGGAGAAATACATTGGAATGAAAAGAAAGTCGATATCTTATCAGTTGATGATTCTAGAAAACTGGGAATCGAGACGCTGTTTCAGGAACAGAGTGTAATAGGGATTTTAAGCGTAATGAAAAATGTCTTTCTGGGAAGAGAGAAAGTTAAATCCTGGGGTCCAATGAAAATTCTAGACAACAAAAATATGGGTGAAGAAAGTATGAAGTTGTTCAAACAGTTAGGGTTGAATATAAAGTCACCAAATCAGGAAG
>JAUWJM010000128.1 GCA_030607715.1 Candidatus Aerophobota bacterium | reverse complement strand
GTATTTTTTTCCGCTTCCACAGGGACAGGGATCGTTACGTCCCACTTTACTTCCTCTTTTATAAGTAGAAGAGGGGCGTCTTTCCGAGAAATTATCTCCTCCCATTCGATTAGCTCCCACTAAAGTTGGTTCCCGAGCCTGAGGAGACACTATCAAAACTCTTTCTACAGAAGGATGACGAGAGATCTGAAGTTTCAAAATTAACTTAGCCACTTCTTCCTTAACCCGATGAATTAAACCCTCAAACATTTCAAAAGCTTCTCTTTTATATTCAACTAGAGGGTCTCTTTGCCCATATCCTCTTAACCCAATTCCTTCTTTTAAACTGTCCATAGCGTAGAGATGATCTTTCCAACGTGAATCTAAAGTGTGCAAAAGAATCGCTCGTTCCATTTCCCTCATCAATGATTCTCCCACTTCCTCCTCTTTTTTTTGGTAAAACTCCTCTATTTTATCCTCAATTATTTTCTTTAACTTTTCCCGGTCATATATTCCCCTTAAAGAGCTGGCAGACAGAATAACAGGAAAAATTTGCCCTATCCTTTTAGCTAAGTCAGCCACATCCCACTCCTCGGGTCTGATCTTCTCCGGGGTATAAAGAGAAACCATCTCATCAATTACATCCCTTATCATTCCTAAAATATCTTCTTTTAAATCTTTTTGTTCTAAAAATTTGCTTCTATCCCGGTAAATTACCCCTCTTTGTTGGTTCATTACATCATCATACTCTAAAAGCTGCTTTCTTATATCAAAGTTTCTTCTCTCAACTCTCTGTTGGGCTCTCTCTATGGCTTTGGTCATCCAGGGATGCTCAATTGGTTGATCCTTGGGTATCTTTAGTCTC
Source organism: Candidatus Aerophobota bacterium (assembly GCA_030607715.1). The sequence goes on along the minus strand of JAUWJM010000128.1, from coordinate 4,091 downwards.
TCCATAATTGAGGCGATTCTCTCTGAACCAAATATTCTCATTAATTCATCTTTCAGGCTAACATAAAATTGACCCGTTCCCGGAGCCCCCTGACGACCAGTTCTTCCTCTAAGCTGATTATCAATTCGGCGGGACTCATGACGCTCAGTGCCTATAACAAATAATCCTTTTAACTCAGCTACCCCTTCCTCTAATTTAATATCTGTTCCTCGACCAGCCATATTGGTAGCTATAGTAACTGCTCTTTTTTGTCCGGCCTGAGCTACTATTTGAGCTTCTTTTTCGTGATACTTGGCATTAAGAACAGTGTGGGGTATTCCTCGTTCTCTTAATTTGCGGGAAAGTTGTTCAGATTTTTCTACTGATCTTGTGCCAACCAGAACAGGCCTTTCCATCTGATAGAGCTTTTCAACCTCTTCAATTACTGCTTTAAATTTAGCTTTTTCTGTTTGGTAAATACGATCGGGCAGATCCTCTCGAATTACTGGTTTGTTAGTAGGAATAACTGCTACTTCCAATTTGTATATCTTCAAAAATTCCTCAGCTTCTGTAGCTCCGGTTCCTGTCATTCCGGCCAGTTTATCGTACATGCGAAAATAATTTTGAAGGGTAATGGTAGCTAAAGTTTGATTTTCATTTCTTATAGTTACTCCTTCTTTAGCCTCAACTGCCTGATGTAATCCATCACTCCATCTTCTCCCCGGCATTAGCCTACCGGTAAACTCATCAATGATTATCACTTCTTTTCCATCTTTCCCATCTTTAACTAAGTAATCCCTGTCTTTTTCATAAAGCTCATGAGCTCTGATAGCCTGATTTATATGATGAACTAACTCCATCTGGGTATCCTGGTAAAGATTACTTACTCCAAGTATTTTTTCTGCCTTAGCTACCCCTTCTTCAGTTAAAGCTACAATTTGATCCTTTTCATCTATTTCATAATCACTTAATCTTTTTAACCGACGAACCAATTTATCAATATGATAGTAAAGTTCTGTAGATCTTTCAGCCGGTCCAGAAATTATAAGGGGGGTCCTGGCCTCGTCAATAAGAATACTGTCAACTTCATCAACAATGGCATAGTGATGTTCTCTTTGAACCTGATCTTCTTTTCTAAGAGCCATATTATCTCTTAAATAGTCAAAACCAAATTCATTGTTGGTTCCATAGATAATATCGCACTGATAAACTTTTTGTCTTTCCGGGCTATCCATCCCACTCTGAATAACTCCTACTGAAAGACCCAAAAATTCATAAACAGGCCCCATCCACTCACTATCTCGACGAGCTAAATAATCATTAACTGTAACTATATGAACTCCCTTTCCATCAAGAGCATTAAGATAGGCAGTTAAGGTAGCTACTAAGGTTTTACCTTCTCCATTAACCATTTCGGTTATTTTCCCTTGATGAAGAACTATTCCTCCTACCAACTGCACATCATAATGCCTTAATCCCACAGTTCTTTTAGCCGCTTCCCTTACTACAGCAAAAGCCTCAGGCAGAATGTCATCCAGGCTCTCATCTTTATTTAGTCTTCCCTTAAATTCATCTGTCTTTGACTGAAGAGCCTTATCAGAAAGTTTACTCATTTTTTTCTCTAAGGAGTTGATTTTATTCACTAAAGGCATTAACTTCTTAATCTCTCTTTCCTGTTTAGTGCCAAAAGCTTTGGTTAATAGCTTCCCAATCATGGCAAACCTCCTCAAATAAATAGTCTAATAGTCCTAAGTCAAGATAGTCTTTAGTCAAAAAAATCTCTAACTAAACTTAGGACTAATTGAGTTTTTTACTCTGCTTTTGACTACAGGACTATCGGACTATAAGACTACGGACTTCTTTTATTATTATACTAATTTAATTTAGATAGGCAAGAGAAAAAAATTGGCTATTTATCATAGGTTAAGGTGATCCAGAATTTTCTTAGCTGTTTTCTCGCCAATTCCTGGAATCTTTTTTAATTCATTAACACTACTTTTTTTTATCCCTTCCTTTGATTGAAAATAGCTTAAAAGAAGTTTCTTTATTTTGGGTCCTACTCCTGAAATTTTCTCCAAAGAAGATTCTTTTAGCTTTTTTTGTCTCCTCTTAAGATGATAAGAATGAGCAAACCGATGGGCTTCATCTCTTACTTCTTGAAACAATTTCAAAGCTTCTGAATTTTGAGGGATATTTAGAGGAGAAGAACTGTTAGGGATATAAACTTCTTCAAACTCCTTAGCCAACCCTATTAAAGATATATTAGCTAAATTAAGTTCCTTTAAAACTTCAAAGCAGGAGTTTACCTGACCTTTCCCCCCATCTACCAGGATAAGTTGGGGAAGATCTTTTCTCTCTTTTAGTAGCCTTTTATAACGACGGCTCACTACCTCACTTAACATAGCAAAATCATCTATTCCTTTTACTGTTTTAATCTTAAACTTTCGATATTCAGATCTCTTTGGTTTCCCTTTCTCAAAAACTATCACTGAACCAGTTGGTTGTTTACCATAAATATTAGAGATATCAAATCCTTCTATCCAGATGGGAACCTGAGATAAATTAAGGTAATCTCTAATTTCTTTTAAAGCTTTGTTTTTATCTTTTTCCTTGCTCTGCTCTAAAATAAGCTGGGCATTCTCCTTAGCTAAGGACATTAACTTTACCTTTTTTCCTCTGCAGGGAACCCGAAATTTTAGCTTTCCTCCCCTTTTTTCTGATAACCACAGGGTTATCTCTTTCTCCTCAGCTAAACTACAAGGAATAATAATCTGAGAGGGAATAAAAGAAGCATTAGCATAGTACTGCTTAATAAAAGAAGATAAGATATCCCTTTCTTTATCCCCTTTTTCAATTTTAAGCAAGAAGTGTTTTTTCTCTATAACCTTGCCGTCTCTAACTACAAAAACTAAACTACAAGCATCTTTTATATAAGAGGCAAGGACTATCAGATCCATATTCTCCCCTGGAAAGGAAGCTACTTTTTGAGTCTGATGAATTAGTTGTATAGCTCTAATGCAATCTCTTAGCTTTGCTGCTTTTTCAAAATTCTCATTGTTTGATACTTTTACCATCTCCTCTTCTAAACTGGAAAGCAAACTCTCATAATGTCCTTGCAGGAAAAGGTAAACACTCCTCACTAAATAATCGTATTCTTCTTTGTTTATTTTGCCTACACAGGGGGCACTACACTGTCCTATATAGAAATTAAGGCAGGGATTTAATCTGGTTTTGAATTTATCTTTACACCGACGCAAAGGGAACAGATGTTGAATTAGTCTCAAGCTTTTCTTAGCTGCTTTCACATTTGTATAAGGACCAAAGTAAAGAGAACCATCTCTTTCAGGATTGCGAGTTAAAAACACACGAGGGAAATCTTCAGTAGCAGTAATTTTAATATAGGGATATGATTTATCATCTCTTAATCGAATGTTATAACGGGGATGGTGATGTTTAATGAGGTTTGACTCTAAGAGGAAAGCCTCGGCTTCTGATTCAGTAACAATCCACTCTAAATCATAGGTTTTAGTTGTAAGAGAATGAATTCGGGGAGAGAATGTGCTCTTTTGAAAGTAAGATCTCACCCTCCTTTTAAGGGAAAGAGCCTTCCCCACATAAAGAATCTTTCCATTCCCATTCTTAAGAAGATATACTCCTGATTTATCGGGCAAAAGATTCAGCTTTTCTTTTAAATTCATCGTAATTATTCTATCTGTAGGAAAGTTAAAAGGGTATCGCCGTATCTTTTTTGTTTAATTAAATTTACCCTTTCTCTTTTAAAGTTAATCTTTTCTTTTATAGAATGCTGCACAATCAGGTAAGTTCCTTCTCCAATTGCCTGTGATATAATTATATTTAGGGTTTTATCCTGTAATCCTTTGAAATAGGGAGGACCGATGAAGATAAAATGAAAACTTTCCTTAGATAAAAGATAGGGTAGAAACTTAAGAACATCTTCCTGATATATTCGAAAACAGGATGAGAAATTACATTTAAAAAGATTTTGCCTTATTATCTGAAGTCAAACTCTTTCCTTTTCTACAAAAATAACTTCCTTTGCTCCTCTGGATAGGGCTTCTATTCCTACTGCCCCTACTCCTGCATAAAGATCT
>JAUWJM010000104.1 GCA_030607715.1 Candidatus Aerophobota bacterium | reverse complement strand
CAAGGGCAGCCGATGTACAACTTGCTCTCCTCTTTCATCCATCACCGCCAATCCCAAATGACTGCCCCAGACATCAAAATCGCCGCGGCGATAATAATCCTCATCTCCGCCGGCCCTATAGCCCAGAAACACCCTTGCATCTTTGCTGAGGCGAATCACGCAGGGATTTGTCGTGTGATGGCCTTCCCATTTGTTGCTGTAGCCGCTCATGATAGGCTCAATCACATAATCATTGATTTTTGTAGCTTTTAAATTGTTACTTTTGCCCATTTCATCTCTCCTTTATCAAAATTATTCATTCAGGCTTTTACTTTATAATTTTCTTTCTTGCAAGCTATTCTGGAAGCAGAACGATCCTCACGAGTGGTGCTTTTCTCCTGCTAAAGAACCCTTATCCGCTTTTACAATGAAGACATCTTATGCAGTCATATTTCTTCTCCTTATTCTTCATAAAACTTTTGACATTATCTTTCAGTTATACGGTTTCAAAATTCAAATCCTCTTTTTTCTTAATATTTCCCGTATTCTTTAGCTGTTTTATACATTGCGAGAACATTTTCTGTGGTGTGCCATGCAAAATAGCATTACTTATTGAGAAGACATAGCCACCACCTTTAGCTGCTTTATCGATGCAATTTTTTGTTTCTTGAATCACCTCTTTAACTGTCCCTACTCTCAAAAGATGGGTGCTCAAATTTCCCCATAAAGTAAGATGTCCATATTCTTTTTTTAACCGTCCCAGATCCATACCTGCATCCCCTTCTATTTCAATATATCCATGAATGCCGCTTTTTACAAACAGGTCTCGAGCTACTGGCCACAAATTTCCATCACTTTTAAAAATGTGATAAACACCTAATTTATTACAGAGTTCACTAACTTTTTGCAAGCGGGGTAGCATAAATTTATGAAAGAGATGCGGTGAGTAGACAGGGCCACTTTTGCTTGCCATATCTGCACCTCCCCAGAATATTCTCACCCCCATTTTAGCTTGTACCTTTAGTGATTCTAATGCACGAGCAAGTTGAATATCTAAGTATTTCTCTACCGCCTCCGGGTCTAGTAGCATTGCTTCTAACCAGGGCGCAGTAATGGGCATACCCATTCCAGCATTCCCTATAACAGCAAGTTTATCTCCAAAAGAATCAACAAGTCTTTTTATCCTAGGGAAGTCTTCTTCCGTTAAAGGACGATGAGACCTGGCATAATCCTTTTCCATTTGTTCTACTTTTCTGGGAATATCTTCCGGTTGCAGATATTTATCGGAAGAGTCTACCAGGCCAAAGGTCCGGGAAAAAGGGCTAAAACGCTCCACGTGCCAATTATCACTGTTTTCATCTCCGTAAAGAAAGGTGTATTCATCTAACTGCTTAGTGGGCTTCTCTATCATCCTCCAGGGCATAAAAATAGTATCAAACTCAAAATATTTAGTGATAGCTATTAAATCTTGCCATACTTTTTCTTCAAATTCTCTATGAGCCTTTTCCCCTTTAAGCCAAGCTTTAGCTTCCTCATAGAAAAGGCTTGTTGAACCAATAAAAACTTCTCGGCCTAAAATTTCTGAGGCTACACTGGAAGCCATAGCATGCTTATGTATGGGAACTCTGTCTCCCTCTTTGTGCTCTAAGGCATTGAGCACTCTTTCCCTCCCTGTCATTTTCTGCTCCTTAAATATTTTTGGATGTAACTGTTCAACCTTATTCCACTATAAAGCATGCCGAGAACGCTGTGCAGCGGTCAGCCGTCAACGTTTAGTTAATTGGCGCTGTTACCAGAGCAATATATTTCTTCGAGGCACCATAGTAAAGCCACCACTTGTCCTGGTACATTGCTAGTGATTCCATAAACAGAACATCTCTGTAATCTCCTTCTATTTCATATGATTCTCTTGCATAAAGAACAGGATATTCTAATTGCACAGCATTATATTGTTATTTGTAAATCATTGATAATAGGTACGATACTTTTCCATGGCATCGAAGGTCACTTTGATATTTCCTATAGATCCCCTTTCACTTTATTAAACACCTTTTTTTGTTAACTTACTTGAAAGGGATTATTTATACTTTTTCCCATTCTTCAAACATCATTCTGACATTTTCAAATCTGGCAGCAGCGCCAAACTCACATTGAGCAATCATCCCTCCACACTTTCCGTCAAGAAATTGTTTTAGTCTTTTTACGGCTTCTCTAACATCATTCGAATTTTTAGAAGGAAGTATATGCTGTCTATCCATTTCACCCCAAAAAGTAATTCTTCCTTTAAATTTTTTCCCGATTTTTTCAATGTCCATGCAGAAAAGCTGAGAATTAATAGCATCTACACCTATCTCAATTAAATCCTCATAGATATCAAATATATATCCATCTGAGTGCATAAAAGCAAATTTACCTGCACTATGGATGAGACTACAATAATCCTTATAAAGAGGTTTAAAAAATTTTCTCCATAGTTTGGGAGATATCAAAAGTGAGTTTTGGGCACCCCAATCATCGGCAAATATAACACCGTCGACTTCTGTTTCTGTCCATATTTTAATTTCCTTCAAAAAATATTTATGCACTACATCCCTTAATTCAAAAAATTGAGGGGGTTGGTCTATAATATCCATATATAAGTTGGGTGTACCCCTTAACCACTGCATTCTCTCAAAAGGATTGGCCCATCCTCCCAGAATAAACTTATCACTTTTCCTACAGTTCTTATTTATCTGCTTTCTACCTTTACTTAAAATATCCAGAAGTTTATACGGTGGCTTAACTTTATTTATGTCAGCTAAATTCGTTATTATAGGCTCTTTCACTTCACCTATTATTCCCTCTTGGACATTTTTAAAGATGCAACCCCACTCGTCCACATAGGTTCCTATTTTGTAAGGATCTCCTTTAGTATAACCTTTTATTGAAAAATTATATTCTGGTCTTCCTATATCCAAAGGGAACCTTTTTAGAATAACCTTTATCTGTTTATCATATCTTTTTAAAGTTATAGGAAGTATCCATAAGTCACGCGGTATCCTATCAATAGAGCTAAAGGTAAGAGCTCGTTTTACTCTTTCACGCGAAGTCATATTAATTCCTCTAGACAATTTTCATATTTTCAGCAGACTCCCGACTTACATCTACAACGCTTGATTTATTTTCTCTTTGATTTATTCCTTATGCCTTTCTCAAGAAATGCCTCAGGACAATTTTTTTTGCCTCGCTATGTCTAGCTGGTTAATTGGTTAATTCCTCTCACCTTCAATTTCTTCGGTTCCATATCAGCGGCTGACGTCTGAACAGAATTTACGATGTCCACTCCGATGACTATGAAATCACCAATCACAGTTGAAATACTACCACAGCTATGTAGAAACACAGCCATATCAGAATTATCTTTGACATAGCGATAAATTTTTTGGTGTCTCGACTTTTAAAAAAAAACGTTGGTGCATATCTGGCGAGATTTGCATACCAGCTTACGTGCTTAGACCATCCCCCATCTGGCATAATATCTACTAGGTTACCATCAGAATGGAACAGCTCCACCCTCTTCTTCTCCTTATTTTTCAGTTATGCAGTTCCAAAATTCAGACCCTCTTCCAGCATTATCAGGTAATTTTTAACCGGGATATTTTTATAAAACTTATCTAGTGGTGATTTCATCTTCAAATGAATGCTTACCATCTATTTCCACATCCTCTATCAAGCCATCCATAACTGCTTCTACGTTCCCGCAAGAATAAAGTAGATAAGGTACATTGTGCTTATGGGCAAGCTGGGCATACCTCTTGTGCCAGGGAAGAATATATTTTCGCAGAGTCTGGGGTGAAATAAGGGTGGCTGTTTTAAACCCCATATCGTCTCCCTGAAAGAAAGCATAAATACTGAGAATTTCAACCACGTTTTGTAAAATTCATATATTGTCTGGCCAACTTTATCAGATATAGCTTTAGTTAAATCAGAGTTGTCGTATAAAGTGTAAGAAAGGCTCTCGTAGCCCATAAGCCAAGTTATATTCTCCAGCACGCCCCCCCCCTCCGTGAGAGATACAGAATCCCATGCCATAGGGTAGATTCTGACTTATAAATTCGTAGGGAGAAAAATCAAAATCTTTTATTTGCGGCCAGCGGTAATTTTCAAAATCTTTCCATGAGGTAACGACGCTATTCTTTTCCCCAGCTCACTGTCTCACCCTCTAGAAAGGTAAGCTGTATCATCTGTTTCTCTTCCTTTTCCTCCTATAAATCCTGCATTAGTTCCAAATCTTACATAATCATAGCCCATTCTGAACCAGAACTGGATATAGTTCTTCAAATATTTATTACTATCTTCCAATGGCTCTACCCAGTCTAATCCCAGAAGTTCTCTAGAAATTTCCTTCAAATAAAGATGAACCTATTTCATAAGTATTTACGGGAACTCCATTTTTTCCTCTCTAGAGGTCCCCGAGTCGACTTACTTTTACCATCTTTATCTCTTCTCCTAGTACTGAGAATTAACTTATAAGTTTAAATCTACCTCGGCCATCTCTCCTCAATAGTTGGAAGTTTAGGGAATTGACTATGCGGTTCACTTTGGTACCAGTAACCCACTGAAGCAATATCATCGGATAGAGGCTGAAATTTCTTATCAGGCTGCCAACCAAGTGCTTGAATTGTCACGCGGAGATTTTTTTCAAATCTTATTGGATCCATCACATGCCAGCGGTAAAGGCAGTGTTTGGGAACCTCCCCCGCTTCTTTTCTTTTAAAAGGATAACCAAGAAAAGGCGTAGAGTATGTATTGCCACCAAAACCCCAGGCACCTCCGAAATAGTCCTCGGTTCCAGTACCGCAGATAGTCGGATACTCCCGATCACCATCGATGAAGAATTTGATTTCTCCCTCCCCCCACCATCCATTGGCCAATTGAGTCCAGGCGAGGAAGGTTCCTACATAATGACCCTTTCCATTTATGGAATCCAGTATGTTATGCTCGGGTCTTTGACGTTTCGTTACACTTCGGCGCCACTGGGCATGAAAATATGCCGCAGTTTCGGGAAGATCACAAAGTGTATAGGAGATTTGATAAAAAAAGCTGATATCCTCCCAGCGTTGGTTCTCAATAGTGATTCTGCAACTCTTAAGAAAGGGCATTGGCCAATATGAATTGAATCCACCAGAGGGGTTAACCACTACAGGCAGCGAATTCACATTGTAACATAATGCATGTCCGTTTGCAAAGAAATCACCCAAAGGCACCTCAATATAAGGAGACTTCTCATCATCCCAAAAAAACCGCAGAACGTAGTCGCGACAGGCTTTTGGATCAACAGCAATCCAAATATGCTGAATAATACCCGGCCCCTCGATTTCAGCAAAAGTGGTGGTTGAGCTCTTAGGTAAGGTGATACAGGGACGAACCTTCCAGCCTTTTCCCAGTTTGCTGGCAGGACTGCTAGCATCGGGTATCTCCTTTGCTCCTCCACCAACCTCCCCCTTAGGGTTTTCTGCAGAAATGGAACGGGTTTTTGCATTCGACAGCAGTGGCAGAGTACCTAATCCCAAATTTATACCATTAAAATCATGCATCTCCTAGCCTCCTCATTTTCGTTTTATCCTCAGTATCAGAGGATCCATACTTATCTCCTAGTTGAAATACCGGTTTTGGTCAAAATATTTTTAGTGATTTTATTCTAAGCAACCCGAAAAGCAGAGTTCCACGTCTTTTAGGCGTGGGTGAATGGAATTTCGCCGTAAGGCAATGACAAGTGCCACGGGCTTACCCGTGGGTATCTACAAATTTAACCAAATTAATTTTTTTGATTTACTTTCACCCCCTCAAGGCTCCCATGGAGAACATCTACAAGACTCTGGCAAAAGTTAGTCCTAAATTGAACTCAAACCCCTATGGATAAAGAGCTAGAACGTTACAACTAATTTTG
>JAUWJM010000051.1 GCA_030607715.1 Candidatus Aerophobota bacterium | reverse complement strand
ATTATTCTCCCATTTATCCGGGGTTGGAACATATATAGTAATAATCCCCAAATATTCTTCTTTCGGAGCACAAATAACATGGACGGGTCTTCCCATTGAGGCATAGGAAAATATCAAACAACTATGTCCACGCTTATCTTCAGGGTAATCTTCAACAATTTCACCTTCAAATATTACTTGTCGGACTTCATTAATTACCTGTGAGGTGATTATTATTTTGTCCACATTTTGAATCAAAAGTTGCTCTGCAATTTCAGATTTTGGAGAATTTTTAGAAACGGCATAAATCAAAATGTTTGAGTCTATAAAGATTTTATCTCTCATGCGCTTCTTCTCTATCAAATTTGTAGTCAGCAGGTAAGACACCGACAGGATTAGAGAGTATCTTTTTTAGCCTATTTTCCTTATCAAGTTTATCTGCATTTTTCCTATACCTACTTACTAAATATTCGTAAAAATCTAACAGTTTTTTCCTTGCCTCTTGAGGTAATATTTCAAGGTCAATCTGTTTTTGTTTTATTTTTTGCATTTTAACCTCCTTGTATTTTTAAAAATTATAGGGACACAATACTTATCCCTTATTAGCTCATGGTTCTTAGCAAGTTCAAGTTCAAGATAGCTCATAGTAAATTCAAAAAAGCTCAAGATAGTCTGGTAGTCCAGCAGTCTGATAGTCCTGTAGTCTGGTAATCCTTGATCCTGTAGTCGTTAGTCCTGAAGTCTTGTAGTTCGTAGTTTCCAGCTCTTAGTTGAAGACCTTACTCTCTAATCTAAATTAACTATATCTCTCCTATAATTAAAGATATATAAGCTGATTTTTCAATTTATCGGTAGAGGTCTCTTGGAATAACTTCAATAGCCTATTCAAAGTCTCTCTAAGTCCTCTCTGCGGTGAGATAATTATTCCAAAATGTGTTTTGTTTTCGTTAAACAACTTCACAGCAAGCTTTTCGTAATCAGCCATATTAAAAGAGAAAATAGCTCTTCTTTGGGAAATAGCGTAGCTCAGTTGTTCTTCGTCTGATGACTCTTTTCGGTTAACTTCTCGTGTATTTATAGCATCAACCCCACAATTACGAAGGATACTTGCTAATTTGTCATGAACATCTTCATCTATAAAGAACTTTGGCTTTTCCACTTAGCAATCCTTCTTGCCAGATCTTCTTCATCCGGGTTGTTTTCTCTAAGATCTTGGTCAACCTCTTCTTTATTGTCGTAGTAGTAACTTATTGCATTATAGATCTGAGCAAGAGTCAGGTGAGGATATATATCTTTCTGAATTAACTCTGGAGTATATCCTCGTTCCAGCCAACCTATAATTATCCATACGGGAATTCTTGTGCCTTCAATTGTGGCTCTTCCTCCGCATACCCCTTTAACTTTCATCACATAAGGATGCTTAATTTTTATAACCTCCATAACTTTTCTCCTTGGAATTTGTTGAGTAATGTCAAAAATATCTTGCTTTTTTGTAATTAGTAGCTGCAGGCTTTATCCTGCATTTTTTATGTGTTAATCTTCTCTTGTGCAACTTAAAAGTTACGGCTACCATCTTTTTCCATTAATGAAGAAAGATTATTCGTAGATAATTTCTTTTCCCCTGCATGAAAGACCTTTCCCTTTATTTATAAGGTTTTCCTGCAACTCTTTCATTTTATTTTCGGCATTGCCTAATTTTGTTCAATTATTGAACATTATATAATAATTAATCTGATAGTCAAGTGAATTTAGCTCATAGCTCATAGCAAGTTCAAATTCAAAGCCCGATAGTCTCGTAGTCTGGTAGTCACATAGTCAAGATAGTCTAATAGTCCGATAGTCAAGAGAATCAAAATAGTCCGAAGTCTGGTAGTCAAGAGAGTCAAACCCGAGATTGCTTCGCTAACGCTCGCAATGACAGATAATAAGTAGTCATAGATGATAACTAAAATCAACGCAACTTTCAAGTTGCGACTACATGCTTTGTCCCTCGCAATAGCAATGGGAGGTTAAAACTTCCCCTCGTTAGAAAATTATCTCGTGCCAAAAATAGACTGTCAATTTATAAGTTTAGAAATCAGCTTATATGCATTTCTTCCTAAATTCCCCCTTTTTCTTCATTTTATTTATCAAACTTTCCACTGTTTCGTCCTTAAAAAGTTCTCTTCTTAATTCTGTATAATCTCTTTCTCCTTTTTCATACTGCAAGAGAAATCTCAATGCTCCCACGAGTCCCAACTGTTTTTTCAATGCCTCCCACCCAGTCTTTTGTATCTCCACCGGCGTCAAATCCCTAATCTGGCTCATACCTTAAACACCTCCCTTGTAATAAATTCCATTAAACTCATTATTCTCACATTTATGTTTCCCTTGTTACTTTCTCCCTTTCGTACCAATAGGTCATCACAGGTTACAAAGAAATCTGCCTTTGCCATTTCAGCACATGCAATATGCAATGCATCCATAGCCATTATGCCGAGTTTTTCAATTTCCTTAGCCCTATTTTCTAATTCTTCAGAATAGGTGACATATTCCAATGCTACTTTTAAAAGATCATAAATCTTATCCCTGCGATCAATAAACGGATTTTTGCTATTTTCATCTTCCAACACAAAAGAGTTGATTATAGTAATTTCTTTATCAATAGCTTTTGATAAGAGAAATAGAAATTCCATGGTTTCTATTACAATTCTGGGCTGATGCTGATCATCAAATGGCCTATTATAAACGCAAAGGTCTAAATATATTCTCATTTCTGTTCCTGTTAAATTTATCCTTATACTTTACTCTTTATCACTCAAGAGCTCTCTCGCTTTCAAACATCATCTACTATCCATTAAAATAGATGATCTGTCTTAAGTCCTGGCGGACCCGAAGATCTGTACTACGAAGAAGATAAGGGAGTCAATAACTATCGTGGGAACCGGTAATAAACAGTAAGAGGACGAGGATCAAATCTATATCTAAGAAATACTTACCGTAGCAGTGTGCCCCAGACGATAAAGATATTCACAGCAATTTTCCCAGGAAAGGCCAAATTCTTTTACATCAGCCAAGCCCAGTCGAGCCAATATATCTCTTATTAATTCAAAGTCTTTCTTATCGAAATCTTCGTTACAGAGCGTCTTCTCTGCCCAGTCGACTAATTCATCCAAGGAAATCTCACGATTTAAATACTTTTTGAGTTTCTCTGTCAAAACTTCTTTAGTAACAAGCATTTTATTCACCTCCCTATTCTTTTATGTCCTCGATCCTTAGGAAATTTCTCATGAATCTCGACCAAGTTATTATCTTTATCATAAATCTCTTGGTAAAATTTAACAGTGTTTTCTTGATTATCTACCTCTTTTACGTACCTTGCTCTAAAACCAAGCTTTCCTTTAACATCATACCAGTATCTTCTGCTGCCTCCGGGTAGATCTATCCAATTAGGAAACTTAACTTCGTTTAATTTTCTCTTATTATTTCTTTTCTCCAATTTATGCCTTTCAGTTTATCTGCCTCCTATTTTTTGCCTGACTCTTCTCCGAAGATAGTAACGGTCAATTAGATGAAAGATTTGCTTTCATATCCATGCTGTTCCCTTTTGTTCAATTTATGAACATTATACGGTAATTAGTCAGGATAGTCAAGTGACAATAGCTCTAATTAGCTCATAGCTCATAGCAAGTTCAAGTTCAAATTCAAATGCAAGATAGCTCTTAGCAAGTTCAAATGCAAATGCAAAATAGCTCATAGCTCATGGTTCTTAGCAAGTTCAAATTCAAAGCCCGATAGTCTAATAGTCTAAATCCTAAGTCCTTATAGTCTGGTAGTCTTATAGTTCAAGATCAGTCAAGAGAGTCTGGTAGTCGGATAGTCCTTATAGTCTGGTAGTCTAAATAGTCCTAAAGTTGCTATTTCAAAATTTTTCAATTTTTAAAGTTCTGTTAGCAAAATTTATTGTAATCACTTTATTTTTCAAAAGTTTTGTCCCTATTAAGGTATCAGAGGAATTGGTTGAGAGGATAAAAGTAATAAGTTTCTCCATGCCCATTTCAACCCTTCCTAAAAATACTCTTTCCCGCATCAATTCACCCGATGCTAATTCGTACTCTTCTATTCCCAAAAACTCCCAGTCAGATTTATCTATTAATTTCTTGGGAACACAAATATATCCATTAAATCCCGTATCTATCACCGCATTAACTGGCCTTTTTTCTTTACCCAGATCAAGATTAACTTCTACTACTGGTTCATCGTTTTCACTAACAAATCCAGCTATCATATTCATCATTTTATTATACGAATTATACGAAATTTGTGGACGGCAGGATATCCTATCCTGATGAAAGTAAATATCTTATCAGGAAACTTTTTTTGAGCTTTCATAGCAGCATCTAATTCATCATCACCAATTACATAATCACCAGAATCTACCTCAATGGCTATAACTTTTCCTTTAAATTTCTTCTCCAATTTAGGTTTTAGTAATTTATACATACTCTTACCTCTTTCAGTAAGCTCGTCTTTATCCAAATACTTAACCTCACTCATCTTATTTTTACCTCCTACCCCCTCTTTACGGAGCATAGTTTTGTTCAATCTAAATAATAGGGGTCAGGTCTCAACATTTGACATTGGCCCTTTTATCCCTCAATAATTCATAACTGCAGGAGTTAACCTACGTAGCTTATCGCAAGATAGTTCATAGCTCATGGCTGATAGCTCATAGGAAATTCAAGAGAGTCAAGGTTAGCTGATAGCAAATTCAAGTTCAAATTCGAGATAGTTCATAAGTGATAGTTATATAGTCAAACCCGAGATTGCTTCAACTTCCACAGACAAGACGTCTGTGCCACCACATGCTTTGGCAGGCTCGCAATAACATTTATTTGGCAGACCTGAAGGTCTGCACTACATTTATATTAAATTTGGTAGCCACAGGCTGGTAGCACAGGCATCTTGTCTGTGTGAAACCTGCGAAATCAACGCAACTTAAAAGTTGCGGCTACATATTTTGCTCGCAATGATAAAGGATTGATAGTCAAGTAGTCCAATAGTCTAAATAGTCTATAGTCTGGTAGTCTAGTAGTCTGGTAGTTGGGTAGCCTGATAGTAAGGTACTAAAGAAACTCAATATGATTCTCCATTTCTTCGTCGGTAAGAACTTGAGTAACAAGCTCAACCATCCGAATACATTCTCCTATAGGTAAATCTAAGGGATGGGCATACAAAATCCCTTCATGCTCCTTTCTTTCTTGATTCCAGCGATGAGCTATTTTGAGAAAATCAGCATCATGAGTGAGAACAACTGCTTCTAATTCAAAAGCACGCTTTAAATGGTATTCATCGCTTTTTCCTAAATTTTTTGTATCTCGTGCTGATATCACCTCTATGTCTCTTCTCCTAAGTCCCTCCACAACGGCCGATTCAATATTCTCATCACAATAGATTTTCATATTTTAAGTTTAGCTTTTAATTTAGATGAATAATCCTTTCTCAGTTCATTTATAAATATTTGTTCTTTTCTATATGCTTCATCCAGTTCAGATTTGTGCTCGTAATAGTATGAAAGAGCATCATGAATTTGAGTCAGGGTTAAATGAGGAAATTGTTCAATAATCTCATCCGGTGTCATTCCACTCAATTCATATCTAATAGCAATATCCATAACTTTAGTGCGCGTTCCTACAATTATGGGAATTCCCTTCTTAATTTTAGAATCAATAGTCACATATGGATGTTTTACTTCTCCGGGTGTCAACTTCACTGACATTTCACTCTCCTTTAAATTCATCTTGTTCAATTTATGAACATTATACAATAAATAGTTAAGATAGTCAATAGTCTGGTAGTGTAATAGATTAGTTTTCAAAAAGGATTTTGGCAAATCTCTACGGATAGCCAACCTCGTCTTTATCCCTCAAATGTAGTTCAGGCCTTTAGGCCTGATAAATTTGAGCAGACCTGAAGGTCTGCACTACATTGTTAGCTTTTAGGAAAACTTACCTATTACTAATTTCAAAAACTACTGTGCCACCACTGGTATATTTACAGGGATCAAGGCACTGGACATAGGCTGCTTTATCTTCTTGAGCCAAACCGAGTTTTGTTGGAAGAATTCCTTGGCTCAGTGCCACATAATAGGGCATAAGAGAAGATAAAGAATGCATGCAAAGGGGCTTCTTTGCTATCAATTTAAAACCATTAATAAGATAAAAAGTATCGCCTATTTTATACACAGGGCAGTTGCCTTTTATTTCCACAACCTGAATTACAAGGTCATACACCATAAATCTCACTCTTCTCTTTATCGGGTCAAAAATTGTAGGAACCTCAGTAGCACAGGAGATTATCCTTCCTGTAATATCCTCATAGAGCAAATTCTTTTGAAAAAGCAGAGAATTACTTTTTCCTCCCTGCACTCGGTGGTTTTTATATTCCTTTAGGCTATTTCTAATATTACTGTATTCTCATCTATCATTTTATACCTTTTTCCACAAACTTTGCACTTAGCAAAACCATCCTTAAATTCCAGTTTTACTCCACACTCACACATCCATCCTTGCAGCCTGGCTGGGTTTCCATAGAAAAGGGCATAATCGGGAATATCGTTTGTTATAACAGATCCTGCTCCAATAAAAGCATATTTTCCTACGGTATTTCCACAGATAACTGTGGCATTAGCACCAATAGTTGTACCTTTTTTAACAAGAGTTGGCTTTAATTCATTCATTCTGGGAATAGCGCTTCTTGGATTTATCACATTGGTAAAAACACAGGATGGTCCACAGAATACGTCATCCTTCAGGGTTATCCCTTGGTAAATCGATACATTGTTTTGAATTTTGCATCTGTTTCCAATATTAACATCAGGACCTATAACTACATTTTGTCCTATACGGCAATTTTTACCAATTTTTGAACCTTTAAGTATATGAGAAAAGTGCCATATCTTAGTTCCTTCACCAATTTCGCAATCCCCATCAACTATACTTGTGGGATGAATATAGAAATTTTTAAATTCAACTTGTTTAATATAGACCTTTTCGCCATTTTCTAAAGATTCCTGGGATGCTTGAAGCACTCTTAGAACTTCTAATCCCTCTTTAACATCGGTTTTTGGAGTTAAACGCTTTTCAATGCAATCAAGAAAGTGCTGACATTCCAGTTTAAGAGGCTCTTCCATCTGAAGAGGAACAACTTCTGATTTAGCTTTCTGAGCCACAGGAACCCTGTCTACCCATTCAATCTTATGAGGGTAAAGTAAAAGCTTTTCTTCACTGATATCATCGAAAACAGCCATTTTCTCGCTACCTACTACTACAAGTTTTTGCTCTTTAAAGGGATGAAGCCAACTAACAAAAATGTGAGCCTTAACACCATTGGCAAAATCCATGCAGGTTAAGGTAACATCAAAGATCTTTTGTTGAAGATAGCTTCCCCCTGTTGAGAAGATAGCTTCAGGAAACTCACCCAGTAAAAATAAAATAGTTGATATATCGTGAGGAGCAAAATTCCACAGAGCATTAGTTTTACTACGCATTCCGCCAATATTTAACCTGTTGGAATAAATATACTGAATTTCTCCCAGCTCACCTTGATTAATTAGCTGTTTTAATTTGTTTACCGCGGGATGATAACGGAGGATATGTCCAACCATAAGGATTTTCTTCTTTTTTTCGGCAATCTCTGCCAAATCTTCACCTTCTTTTAATCTTAAAGCAAGAGGTTTTTCTACAAATACATCTTTATCAGCAAAAAGGGCTTTTTTAACTAAATGATAATGGGTCTCCTCTGGAGTAGCAATAACTACTGCAGAAATAGATGAATCAGAGAGGATATCAGAAAATGAATTGGTAAAGGGGATCTTGGGATACTGGTTTTGATAGGTTTTCTTTAGCTCCTTACGAGTATCACAAATAGTGTTCAATGCTTCTAATTCATAAAAGTTACGAATGAGATTCTTTCCCCAGTGTCCTGCGCCAACTACAGCTATATTTTTTTTCAAATTATTTTCTCCTTAATCTTTAGAGAAGGTGAATTTTTTCTCTTCCCTCCTTTATATTTTTGGTAGCATTACGAGTATCAAAGATTAATTTTGCACTATTAACTATTTTTTCATAATCATAAAGGCTATGGTCAGTGGTAATTATTACTAAATCCTGATTATAAATTGTCTCATCACTGAGGTTTATCGATTGATATCTTTTTTGGTTAAGGGTAAAAGCTGGAACATAAGGGTCATTATACTTGATTTTTGCCTCCTCTTTTTTTAGGAGGTTAATTATCTTTAAAACAGGTGATTCTCTTAAATCTTTAATATCTTTTTTATAAGCCACTCCTAAGATTAAAATATTGGCGCCATTGATGCATTTATTTTGCTGATTTAAGATCTTGGTGACTCTTTCTACAATGTAGTAAGGCATCCTATCGTTTATCTCTCCGGCAAGTTCAATAAATCGAGTATTAAAAGAGTACTCTTTTGCTTTCCAGGCAAGATAAAAGGGGTCCACCGGGATACAGTGGCCACCCAGGCCTGGTCCTGGATAAAAGGGCATAAATCCGTAGGGTTTTGTTTTAGCGGCTTCAATTACTTCCCATATATTTATCCCCATTCGTTGACAGAGAATAGTAAGCTCGTTTACCAGGGCAATGTTAACATTGCGGAAAACATTTTCCAGAAGTTTTTCCATCTCAGCAACTTTTGGAGAGGAAACTGTATATATTTTTTCCTCAACTACCTGCTGATAAAGCGCTCTGGCAAGCTGGGTGCACTTTGGAGTTACACCTCCCACTATCTTAGGAGTGTTAGCTAAGTGGTATTTCTTGTTTCCAGGGTCTATTCTTTCCGGAGAAAAGGCAAGGTAAAAATCCTTTCCTATTTTGAATCCTGCTTTTTCTATCTTAGGCAGGATAACTTCCTCAGTAGTTCCCGGATAAGTGGTGCTTTCCAGAATGATAAGTTGATTTTTATGAAGATGGGGAAGCATTTTGTTGGCAACATTTTCTATATATTGAGTATCCGGTTCCTTATGGTTGGTTAAGGGAGTGGGGACGCAGATGCAGACAATATCAACTTTTGATATGGGAATAAAACTTTGGGTAGCCTTGAGCTTTCCTGCTTTTACTACATTTTTCAAGTCCTTGCCTACAATGTCTGAAATATAAGTTTTTCCCTGATTTACCATATCCACCCGTTCTTTTTTTCGCTCAATGCCAATTACATTAAAACCCGCTTTTGCTTTTTGCACAGCTAAAGGAAGGCCAACATATCCCAAGCCTACTATAGCTATTTGGGCAGTTTTATCCTTTATTTTCTTTAAAAGTATGGATGACATATTAACTCCTGTAGTTCCAAATCCCTTCCATTTCTTTGTAACGGCAATATCTTCTTTATCATCCTTTATATGCCTTTGCCATATAACCTTTCATACTCCCTACAATTAATATACTTCATTATGACTACCTATATCTATCAAAAGCACTTCATCTTTATCTTTAAGTCAACCCCTTCAATCTCTGGAATGGGATCATTATCTCTAAGTTTTAAGATTAACCATTCCTCTAGAACCTCCAAAAGCTCAGTCCTGCACTTTTCTACTGTATTCCCATTAGCCCAGACTCCTTCAAAACCCGGAATTTCAGCAAACCAGGTTCCGTCATCTAATTTTTTATATTGTGCCTTTTCCAAAACTTTTTGAGTATATTCAAATAACATAACTTACCCTCCTAACTTAACGGAAATCTCTAATTAATTATAATTTGTAACTATTCAGCCTGTCCAATCATACCAGTACAAATAAACCTGAGACCAATTAACTGTTGACTATTTAGTGGGTAGGGGCGACTTTAGTCGCCCTCTGTGAAGCAAGAGTCAAGAAGCAATCGGGAGGCTAAAGCCTCCCCTACCCAGGTGAAGAGTTTTACCAGTTTGCCGAATTTGGGTTAAATAACTGCTTAGCTACCTCAATTTCTATTTTATCCTTTAACTCAGAAAAGAGAGTAGAGAAGGTGCAATTTATCTGCATCCCCCCTTTTTTAATAATAAATCCCCGCTCGCTCTCATCAAGCTCTGGGATAAACTTTAGTTTTCCTTCCTTGCCTCTTTTGCTTAACTCATTTTGAATTTCTTTTATAAATTGTTCATTTAGTATTGACTTATCCCTGGGTGAGACTAAAATTTTTTCCTCTCCAGAATCTATATTGGATAAAAGGGATTCCTTAAAAAGAGTTAAATACTCTCCTTTATTTAAATTGCTAAATTCTTGTTTTGCCTTTTGAAAAGCATCTTTCATAAACTTT
>JAUWJM010000115.1 GCA_030607715.1 Candidatus Aerophobota bacterium | reverse complement strand
TTTTTTGCTATAGGATTAAACGATAGGGTTGCTAGAAAAGTGGGTGTCCATGTGAAAAAAGTAAGAATAATTGCTTGCTGCTGCGGGTCCCTTCTCCAGGCATTTGCCGGCATTATTGTTGGTTCATACTTAGCCGTAGGGTCAGTCTTAATAGGTCCACCATATTTACTACCTATCATCGCTGGTGCTTTTATCGGGGGGGTAAGTCTGGCTGGAGGAGAGGGAGCGCCGTTGGGTGCGGTTTTGGGCGGATTTACTGTATATTTGATTGAAAATATTATAGTAACTTTGGCGATATCAGCGTTTTGGAAAGAAGTAGCAATTGGATTATTCTTGCTATTTTTCGTTATGTTTGACTTTTATCAAAGGCGAAGAACAATGGGTAATTTTTCTTGAAAAATACCTACTATTTGCCTATGGTTAGTCTACTGCGTAAGAAAAGTAGGTAGTTTACGCGTCCAGATGAAACGAGGAACAAGGGGCACCTTATTGTCCTGGTACCTACAGGATTTAGGGTGCCCTTGTTCTTTTAGGCTCTTTGTCAGCAGAAGATGCAAGTTCTTCTTCAACTAGACTTTGACTGTCAAAGTCGAGGTAGGGACAAGCCTTTTTATAGGGATACTCCTTTGTTTTTTTCTCCTCTTTTTCCTCTAAGAATATGCGTGTCAAACTTAGGTTTAAACGGGGTTGGCTGAATACTTACCTCTAAATTGTGGTAAGCTATATTTAGTTTTTTAGGAAAGCTAAACTATTATCCACCTTTTTCCCCTGAAAGGTTCTAAGTATTCTTTCTCGAGCGTTCATTTCCCCTCAAGTAATTCAAGTGGATATTTTCCATATTGGCGAACTAAGTTCACCATATATTCATAGTTTTCTGGGGGTACATTTCCAGCTACAGAATGGTCCGAAGCTATAATATAACCGCCACCTTTAGCAGCATTAAGTCTATATAAAATCTCCTTTTTTATATCCTCTTTTGTTCCACTAATAAGAACACGGACATCAATGCCTCCCCAAAAGGCTAACCTTTTACCATACTCTTTTTTTAATTTAACTACATCAAGCCCGGATTTAACTTCAAGGGGATTATAGCAGTCAATGCCAGCAGCAATTAAATCATTATAAATTTCTTTAGCATTTCCACATCCGTGATAAATAATTTTCACGTTATATTTCTTAAATTCCTTGTACATTCGCTCAATACAGGGAAAATAAAGCTTCCTCCATATATCAGGAGAATAAAACATGCCTTTATCATAAGCAACATCCCCCCAGATAACCATTCCTGTGAGTTCGGCGACTCTTTCTAATTGCTGCCTACCGATCTCAATCATAAAATCTGTAGCTCTTTCTGCAAAAGCTTTTAGCTTACCAGGAGATAACATAATATCCATAAAATGTCCTGACATTCCCCGCGCTCTGGTTAAAACTTCATTAGGTTCACAAACACCTCCAAACAAACAAAAATCTTCCTTGTATGCTTTAACTGCATCCATATAACTGGGAAGCTCACTAAAATTATCTCCCATATTTATTAAATCTTGGCGAATATCATTATAACGCCGATCATCACGAGGGTCATCAAATTCAAATTTTTCGTAATCATCGGCACTTTTAATAGAGAAATCCAAATATCCAGGCATAGCTGCTCCTTCCCCCAATGACATTTTCACTACAGAGCCCCATCCCGACTTATAGATAATTTCTCTCTCATCTCTTTTAATAATTTCTGGCTTTTTGATCTTTGGATCCATATTGGGGTTAACTACCAAAAGGTCCAAATCATAGTAGCGATAGATATCTACATTCTTATCCAATCCTTTTTCCTTAATCCAATTGTTAATAAATTGAGTCCAGAAGAAATCAGTAATGGGAACTTTATCAGGTTCCTCGTGATTTAAAGCTTTCAATACCCTTTCTCTTTTAACTTCAGCTTTAGACAAGATTGACATTTATTCCTCCTATTCTGTTCTCTTTGAATATTTATGCTAATCCACATGAAAAACTTCTTCCATCTCTGCCCACCATTCATCAGGTTTTTTTGTAGGTAGAGGTTCTTGCATGGGCATAATGATCTTCCACCACTCCTGGGTATGAGGATCATCAGCCATCTTTTTCATATCAGCTTTATAGTTGCTGCCTATATACTCAAAATAGGAAAACAGATAATTATCTTTAAAAAAAATAGAGTAATTTCTTATATTACACTCCTTAATCTTCTTTAGCACCTCTGGCCAGACAGAAGCATGATAACGTTTATACTCTTCAATCTTTTCCGGTTTTATCTTAATTACTGAACCTATTCTTCGCATATTTATCCTCCTTCTTTCACAGGCCATTATTGTCAAAAGTTTTTTACTAATTTTCTCCTAAACTCTTTATTTTCAAGTGTTTTAGTGAAATTGACTTGCCTCCCCCCTACTTTTTGTAGTAGGATTAGGTAAATCCACCAAAAAGGAGGCAAGCCTGATGAGAAAGACCTCTCGTTTTGTTATGATTGGTTGTTGAGCTTACCAAACTCATAGGCCGGCTCGTACATGACCAGAATATTCTCCAGGGGAATCTCTGGCAAAAGGTGCTGGCTGGGTGCTATAACGAGGCCTCTGTAGCGTTTGAAAAGCTCAATTCGATGTAGAACCTCTCTTTTGACGTCCTCGAAATTGCCGAAGGGAAGAGTGTGCTGGGTATCTATGGAACCGTGAAAAATGAGCTTTCCCCTGTACTTTTTCAACAGTCTTTCGATATCCATCCCCCGAGCTCTAACCTGGACAGGCTCTATGGCATCAAGGTCTATTTCAATTAAATCAGGAAGAAAAACTTCCACACTTCCACAACTGTGCTGCATTATCTTAAGACTGTAGCTTTTGGCCAGGGAGTAAAGCCTTTTTATATGAGGTATTATAAGTTTTCTCCACATGGAAAGACTGATCAAAGGTCCCTGCTGAGTTCCATAATCATCTCCGGTAAAGAAAATATCCAGCTTTCCCTTTGATACCTCGAACATTCGTCGGGAGACCTCCCAAAAAAAGTCACATATTCTCTCCATCAAACGATAGGCAAGATCTGGCTCATCGTACATTAAAATGAGAAACTTCTCCATCCCTACCAGGTCCATTGCAACATTAGAAAACCAACTCCATCCTCCCCCAAGAACTGCATGTTCTTCAAATTTCTCAGTTTCCTCCCGGAAAACGCCATAGTCAAAAAAATCCGGTGAAGGCCAGGGATAATTTTCAATATCTTTCACCGAAGACATATTTTTTAAGGGATGATTAACAGGATAGCCAAAATCTCCCACTCCCGCTCTGGGAATTCCAAAGTAATCAGTGGGAGTCCCATCAGGGGCTTTAAGTTCAGGACCGATCCAGGGAGCTCTGGCCCAGCGAAAATCAACGTGAAGAGCCTCCATTAACTCTAGCTGTCCCTTAACCCCCAGCTTCTTAATTAAACTGTTGTACACTGCCTCACAGGCACAAAAATCAACTGCTACCCTATCGGGTAGCTTAAACTCATAGGTTTTTAAAACCCTTTCTTTAGAGGTCATCTTTATCCTTTTATGGCCCCAAAGCTCAGCCCCTTTATCAGGTGTTTGGAGATACTCCTCAATCTTCTCGGGTCTTATTTTAGTCGCCGAACCGACTCTTTGCGTATTTTATCCCTCCTTTATGTATTTTCCATGTTCTATTGCTTCATTAACCATAGCAAGGTAATTCTTTGGAGGGATCCCTTTAAAAATACTGGTGGAAGAACCAATAATATAACCCCCTCCTTCTTTTAATCCATCCAGATGTTTCTTGACCTCAACTTTTATTTCTTCCTTTGTTCCTGTAGTAAGTAAAACTACATCTATATTACCAAAGAAAGCTATTTTCCCGTACCACTTTTTCTTTAAAGCATAAATATCATTATAAGTTGGCTCAACAGGATGAATTCCTCTAACCCCAAGTAGCAGTAAAAGAGATATTACTTCTTTTAGGTCACCATCAGTGTGAGTAGTAACTATTTTACCTGCTTTTTTAGCCGGTGCTAATAGTTTTTTCATTCGGGGAATAACTAATCCTTTGAACATATCCCTATTAATCATAAGACCGCTACCGGTAGCAATATCATCATTGTAAAGTACCCAGGCAATATCATCTTTATACTTTTCACATACTGCTTCCATAGCTCTTACCTGGACTTCAAGTATTATATCCATAATATGTTCCACTAATTTCATATTATCATAAAGCATATACATAAAATCTTGGAAGCCAATGGAAAAAAGGGTACTATCAAATATGGAAGTGAAGTTTGCCACTACCCCAACGCCTGTACCTTCTGCTACTTCAAGATAGCGCTCAAGTCTATCAAGCTGCGCTTTAAGATCTGGGGGTTTTTCCATTTTCTTTAAGTCATTAGAGGATTTTATCCTACCATCAATATAATGACGTGTGCCATCATCCGCTTCTCTGAAGACATTACAGGGCCTATAGGAAAAATTTACGCATACGGCATCTTTACCCACTCTCTTAGCAAATTCCACATCATCATCTGGAGAGATAATGCTTTCTCCTTCTGCTGCATCTATTTGCTTTACTTCTTTACCCAAGACATATTCATATACTTCATTTGAGGTAATCCAGAACTCCATTACAGGCACTCTATCCGGCTCTTTAAATTCTAGAGAGGTAAGGATTCTATTGATGTCAGGCTCTCTATATCCCATATCATTCTCCTGGTATGATCTTCACTATAGGTGAAGATTGTTATTTGACGTTCCGTAGTTTCAAGGTTAGGTTTTTGGTTAGTTCCTGAAAAACGCTTTTCATTGAAACAGTTATCGGAACAGCACATATTTATTTAAAACTCTGTGATTCCACTGTTTATTCAATAATAAATTTAGGCGAAATATCAACCTTTGTCAATCTGGGTTTTACAGGAATCCCGTAATGGACAGAGGCCCTTTCGGACACTTTCCTGTCGCATAATAAGTTAGCCCATGCTAAGAGCTACGGGCAAGCCGGTTAGGGGAGGAATCGAGAGTAAGCTCACAACGCTCTCCAGAAGTACCTTTCAGACGTTGGCTCCCCGGACAGGACTCGAACCAAATGTGCGACATAACTCCGCTTTGAGGCATTACACTGGACTCTCAGGCGCTGTCATTCTGTCGGTAGAGACTATACATAATCGAGCACTGTGTCCATATGTGAACCGAGTTCCTATCTCCCATTCTTTAGTTCCAGTTCTCCCACCTTATGACCATCATTGGCTATCCGGCGAGCATTTAACCCCCCGACACGAAGAACCCTCAACAAGAATGTTCATGGAATTGCACTTGTCTTAACTCCAACCCGCCATACAACGAGG
>JAUWJM010000177.1 GCA_030607715.1 Candidatus Aerophobota bacterium | reverse complement strand
TATATTTAGCTTTGGTAAGAGGAAAACCTTCTCAGAAAGAAGGATTAATAGATTTAAGGATAGGGAGAAGTCCTAAATCTGGGAAAAAAATGGTGAGAGAAGGAAAACTGGCTCGGGAAGCTCTTACCCGCTATTGGACTCTTAAGGAATGGGGAGAATGGAGTTTAATTCAACTTCGTCTTTTAACAGGAAGAACTCACCAGATCAGAGTGCATCTCCAATCAATTAATTGTTTTTTATTAGGGGATCGCCTTTACGGAGGAAAAAAAGGAAGAGAATTCCCTATCCCTGTGCAGCGAGCTATGCTGCATTCAAAACTGCTGGGTTTTTTCCATCCTAACACAGGTAAGTGGATGGAATTTGAAGTCCCCATCCCTCCTGATATGAAAGATATAATTAAATTTCTGGAGAAAAACTATGAAACTAAAGGATAAGGTAGCTATAATAACTGGCGGAGCTCAAGGTATAGGTAAAGCCATTTGTTTACGATTGGCCAAGGAGGGAGCTAAGATAGTAATATTTGATTTAGTGGATGAATTAGCTTTAAAAGTAGTTGAAGAGATTAAAAAAGAGGGAGGGGAGAGCTTAAATATTCCTGTAAATGTAAGTTCTCTTTGTAGTGTAAGACAAGCAGTGCAAAAGGTAATTGACAAATTTAAAAGGATTGATATATTGGTCAATAATGCTGGTATTACAAGAGATAAGTTAATTTTAAGGATGAAGGAGGAGGATTGGGATAAAGTTATTCAAGTTAACTTGAAAGGCGCTTTTAACTGTTTAAAAGTAGTGTTAAAGTTTATGTCCCGACAAAGATATGGAAGGATAGTTAATATTTCCTCAGTAATTGGTTTAAGAGGTAATGTGGGGCAGGCAAACTATGCTGCTTCAAAAGCAGGTCTTATTGCCCTTGCTAAATCAGCAGCAAAGGAATTTGCCAGACGAGATATAACAGTTAATATTATAGCTCCGGGGTTCATACAGACTTCTATGACTCAAGAATTACTCAATACAAGAAGAGATTTGATGAATCAAATTCCTATGGGAAGAGTGGGAAAACCAGAGGAAGTAGCAGGATTAGTTTCTTATTTGGTTTCTGATGATGCAACTTATATCACCGGGGAAACTATTAAGATAGATGGTGGAATGAGTATGTGAATGAGTAAAGAGGCATAAGGCTAAGGGCTAAAGGCTGAGAAACAATTTAATAGATATGGAAATACGTTAAAGTATGAATGCGAAAAAGAGAAAAAAATTTTAGAAAATTTAAAGCTTAAAGTTAAAAAGGAGGTTGCAAGGAATGACCAAAGATAAGATCATTAAAAAAGTTAAAGAAATCACCAGCGAGCAATTGGGAGTAGATGAGTCTCAGATTACGCCTGAGGCTAAATTTATAGATGACTTAGGGGCAGATTCTCTGGATACCGTAGAATTAGTAATGGCTTTGGAGGAGGAGTTTGATATAGAAATATCTGATGAGGAAGCTGAAAAACTCATTACTGTTCAAAAAGTGATAGATTATCTGGAAGATCATGTAGAAGGGTAAACGTAACATAGCCATGGATTTACACGAATGAACACAAATATTATTAATTTTTGGAAAGAAAAAATTAAATATGAAAGAGTTGTTAAATAGCTATTTGTGATAATTAGTGACTGGGTAGTAACAGATAAATTTCAGTTTTTTAAATATTGGAAAATACGAAAATGAAACGACGAGTAGTAGTTACTGGAATGGGGGTGGTTTCTCCCATTGGTGTAGGATTAAAAGAGTTTGAAGAAGGTTTATTTGCCGGGAAAAATGGAGTGGGAAGGATAACTCATTTTGACCCTTCCCTCTATCGATCTCAAATGGCAGGGGAAGTTAATAATTTAGATTTTAAAGATTACCTCTCTACCAAAGAGATGAAACGAATGGATAGGTTTACTCAGTTGGGAATGATAGCTGTGGATGAAGCAATAAAAGAAGCGGGCCTAAATATAGGAAAAAAACAAGAAAAGATAGGGGTTTTGGTAGGCTCAGGAGTGGGAGGATTATCTACTATTGAAATAGAGCAAACTATTTTGTTAAAAAAAGGACCCCAGCGAGTGAGTCCTTTTTTAGTTCCTATGTTAGTTACGAATATTCTCTCGGCACAGGTTGCCATCAAGTACAATTTTTCAGGACCAAATTTTTCTATTTCTACAGCCTGTGCTACAGGGAATCATTCCATTGGAGAAGCTTTTAAGATCATCCAGCGAGGAGAAACTGATATTATGATCACTGGAGGAGCGGAGGGGGCTATCACTCCTTTGGGTTTGGCTGGATTTTGCTCTATGAGAGCACTTTCTACCCGAAATGATGAACCAGAAAAAGCTTCTCGCCCTTTTGATAAGGAAAGAGATGGGTTTGTTATTGGTGAAGGAGCAGGAGTTGTGGTTTTAGAAGGGTTAGAACAAGCTAAAAAAAGAGGAGCTTTTATTTGGGCTGAGATAATTGGTTTTGGTATGAGTGAAGATGCTTATCACATTACTCAACCAGTGCCAGACGGAAAAGGAGTTAAATTAGCTATAGAAAAGGCTTTAGAGGATGCTGAGGTTAACTACGATCAGGTGGATTACATAAATGCTCACGGAACTTCCACTCCCTTAAATGACAAAGTTGAAACCAAAGCCATTAAGGAGGTCTTTGGTAGTTATGCTTACAAAGTGCCGGTCAATTCTACTAAATCTATGACCGGT
The DNA here is from genome assembly GCA_030607715.1 of Candidatus Aerophobota bacterium. The sequence goes on along the minus strand of JAUWJM010000177.1, from coordinate 178 downwards.
CATTTATTGGGGGCTACGGGAGGAGTTGAAATAATTGCCTGTGTTCTATCTATTCAGCGAGGGATTGTATCTCCTACTATAAATTATGAAGTTCCTGATCCGGAATGTGACTTAGATTATGTGCCTAATCAGGCACGTGAAGCACATGTAGAGGTGGCTTTATCTAATTCTATGGGCT
>JAUWJM010000135.1 GCA_030607715.1 Candidatus Aerophobota bacterium | reverse complement strand
TTAGTGTTTATTTGAGTATTATTAAGGTTCATTCTTTATCTTTTAACTTTATTTAAATTTTTAAAAAAGTTAAGCTATTTTCATTTTTTATTATACCTATACTCTTAATTTTGTCAACCCTTTCTTAACTTTTAAATTAAGTTTCACCAAAAAACCTATTTGACAGATAGATAAGTAGGCTCTGATGTGCCATTTTTCCTTTATGGCGGAAGATGCAAGGTTGAAGGAATTGGCGAGAAAATAACACCCATAAGGAAATCTCAGTCTATAAAAGATGAGTATGGCTCAAGTTTTTATGTAGTTGCCCGTCCTCACAAGAGAATTGAGACAAAAATGTGAAATGTTTCAGCACTTCTCTGTGCTGTGGGGATCACATCACCGAGACAGGAGACAAAGAGTTCCTGGATTTCCTTTTAGGAGGATGAGTATCCGCGAGGCTCAGAGCCTGCGTTTGCATGCAATAACATTTCTTTGCGCAACTTAAAAGTTACGGCTACTATTTTTTCCTCCCGTAATCTTTTTTAAAACTCTTCCTTGAGTTTCTTTAGCAAACTCATCTAACTCATCGCATAGTTTTACAGAAAGATATTGAGGATGATGTTCCTTTAAAATTTGTCTTGCCCTTTCCTTAGCTCTCTGTTTTATATCCTTTGCTCCTTTAGATTTCCAATCTGCCCATTTTCCCCGGTTAGTAATAGTAGGAAACCACCTTACCTTTCTGAAATTCTTTAACGTATGCTCATGAGCAAGATAATTTCCTCCCGGTCCTACCTCTTTAATAACATCTAAAGCAAGCGTATTCTCACTAACTTTAATTCCTTCTGCAATATGAAAAGCAGCTCCCAGAATCTCATTGTCAATTACACACTGCTCATAGCTAACCAAAAGCATTTGTTCCATCATCCCTATAGATAAGTGAATGAAGTTGACCCCAGCAAGAGCGCAGGTTAAAACCTGTAGAGCTCTCTCATATCCAGCTTGAGCATCGGAAATAGTAGCATCAATGCCGGTCCCTCCTTGAAAGGGCAGGTTATAATAGTGAGCAATTTGACTGGTAGCAGCATGCAGAAGAGTTGTATCAGGTGCGCCACCAGAATAATTTCCCGTGGCCATATCCATAATTCCAGAGGCAATAGAGTAAATACAGGGTGTGCCTGGATTAATCAGTTGAGCTAAAGTTATCCCGCATAAAATATTGGCATTTTGCTCTACTAATGTTCCAGCAAGAGTAACTGGACTTGTTGCTCCAGGTTGAGAGTCAGCTTCTATATAAAGAGGTATCCTATACTTAGCAGATTCTATTAATACCTCTACCATTTTATCTGGATGGGTAAGAGGGCTGATCATACAGACAACTTCAGTAAAAATTGGTTTTCTTTTAACCTCCTCTCTGTTATCTAAAATAAATGAGGCCATTTCAATTTGATCTCTTACATCCTGTGCATCCTCAGCCTGAGAATAGTAATTTCGAGAGGTATTTTTCATTACTGTAGCAAAAAGGCGTCGGCAAAATCCAGGTTGAGGAATATCCTGAGGGTTAACAATTCCATGCATAATATGGAGGTTCTCTAAGGCATCCTGGAGTCTGGTAAGATCAGCCAAATCTTTTAACGTTGCTGGATGGCGATCTCCATCTAAATCAAGCACAAACAATGCTGATGAGCCTCCTATAGTATAAACATTTTGAGTGTCTACATATACATCAAATTCTGGTTTCCTACCATAAAGAGTAAACCTGGAGGGAGTAGTTTGAAGAGCTTTCTTTAACACATATTCAGGAACTTTAACAATTTTTTTGCTAAAGTTAACATCACAGCCATTATCAGAGAATACCTCTAATGCTGGTTTATGCTCTACTCTTATCCCAACTTCTTCCAAAATTTGCAAGGTTGCCCGGTGAATATCTTGAATTTGATCATTGCTAAGAACTTTATACTGTCCACCTTTTAACTTACGAGTTGCCATAACAGCTCCTTTAATTTTTCTCTAATAGCTCCTTTATACTTTTCAGTGACTCTTCAGAGTTCATACTGGGAAAATATTCCAATCCAAAATATCCTTCATATCCTAACTTATTTATACGCTTGATAATATTGGAATAGTTTAACTCACCAAGGTAAAGTTCATGTCTTCCTGGAACACCAGCAGAATGAAAATGCCCAATAATATCAATATTTTGCTCAATAGTGGATATGATATTTCCTTCCATTATCTGCATATGGTAAATATCGTAAAGCAGGCGAATATTGGGATGATTGATTTCCCTTATTATCTTAGCTCCCTCCTTAGTAGAATCAAGAAAGTATCCAGGGTGATCTACATAAGTGTTAAGTGGTTCAAGCAGCAGAGTAAAACCCTCTTTTTCTGCAATTTTAGCAGCCTCACTTAAGGTAGATATGATACTGTCCCTCTGTTCTTTATAGTTTTTCCCGGGTATCTTTTTTCCAGTGCAAGTTATGAGTTTGTTGCATCCAATGCTTTGAGCAAATTTAATAACCTCATTTAGATTCTCAAGATACAACTTCTGATCTTCTGGATTTACCAAAGACCCCCCTAAAGTAGCATCCCAGGCATTCAGAACCATATCGTTTACTACCAATTCATATTTATCCAGAGCAGCTTTTAACTTTTTATTGTTCTTAGCCGGTCCTGTAAGACCATGTCCGTTCCAGGTACATTCTTTGTGCCATAGCTCTACTGCAGTATAACCGGCTTGGGCAATTTTTTCAAGCCTTTCCTCTACAGGTAAAGAGGCAAAAACTGTTTCCAGACAGACATCAAGTTTAACCATTGTTTCCTCCTAAGATAAGGTAGTCTTTTATAAATATGCATCTGCTATTTTATGGACACCTTCAGCGATCATATCGCAATCCTCCTCTGTTAACTGAGGAGGAATATCAATTTGAATGGACTTGCTTAATAACTCTGAGGTCTTAGCTAACATATCATCTGAATACTTAATTTCTGGACCTTTATAGTAAGGACAGGTATAGGGACAACCCTTGGGAGTAGCTGTCCATTTGTTGATAATCATTTCCCAGTAGGAATAGATGTGCCAATCAGGTACTCCTTTATCATATACGGAATTTGCTGAAATCCCCTCTGCTTTTAAAGCTTTAGCAAATTTTTTTGTAAGCTCAACTGTTGGAAGGGAGAAAAACAAGGCAATAGCCGTATCTCCTTCTGGATCATTTAATCTACGAAACTTTATCTCTTTAATATCAGAAATAGCATCTTTTATTCGTTTCTTATTTTTTCTCATTTTCTCAATTAAACTATCAAGACGTCTTAATTGAACCCTGGCTACCGCACCTATTAACTCTGCCATACGAAAGTTAACTCCTGGAAAAAGCTCTCCCTTATAGCGAACTGAGGTAAAACGTTTTTCTGGACCTCCCGGGCGCCAGCAAGCTGCAGTATCATGATACATCTGAGCTCTATCATAAAGCAGTTCATCGTCGGTAGCTACCATACCACCCTCACCTGTAGTAATTATCTTGTGGTATTGGAAGCTAAAAGCATTGCAATCCCCAAAGGTTCCTAAACGTTTACCCTTAAAAGTTCCTCCACAAGATTGAGCAGTATCCTCTATCACTTTTATACTATGCTTTTTAGCTATTTCCATAATTTTATCCATTTGACAGGGGACTCCTCGCATATGAACAGGTATTACTGCTTTAGTTCGAGGAGTTATTTTCTTTTCAAAATCATCGGGGTCTAAGGTAAAGGAATCATCAATTTCTACTAATACAGGAATAGCTTTAGCAGCGGGAATGGCTGCACAGGAGGCAAAGAAGGTGTATCCTGGCACAATAACTTCATCTCCTGGGCCTACCCCTACAGCTACAAGAGATGAGATCAGTGCTGAGGTGCAGGAATTCACTGCTAAGGCATATTTTATCCCCATCTTTTTGGAAAATTCTTCCTCAAGCAATTTTACTCTTGAGGGAAATTCCTCCGGGCCATAGTATCTAAACAGATACTTATGGTCTATAACCTCGCAAACAGCTTTTTTCTCCTCCTCTCCTATCTCCAATCCTCCAGGGAACATAGGTATATTAGACGTAGTCTTTGCTGGTTTTCCTCCATCAATAGCTAACCTTTTACTCATTATAATCCTCCTTTTCAATTTAAATTTGATTAATAACTTCTATTTTTACGCAGTCAAATTATAGCCTTTTACCCTTTCCTCATTCTGCTTGCATACTTTTTTGATATTTTCAGAAGCTCGCTGTATAATATTGGTGTATCTCTACAAACATCTATATAAGACGGGAGAGGATAAAGTGATGTGCTTGGCCCTATCCACATCCATGGTATTGCTATTACATTAGGTGTTAAGGCATCCACAACTCGTTTATATTCTTCCACTGTTCTTTCAATTGATTCAGTTATGCGCAGCTCCACATACAAAATAGCTTTGTGGTTAAATAAGACTTTTATTTTCTCTAAGGCTCTCTTGTCTAAATCCCAGGCAGTACATGTAAGCCCATATATTTTAGGATCATCTCTTAGGTAATACTCAACAGATGGATGAGGGCCACAATTGTGTATTAAACCGCCCCCATATTTATTGTATATTTTATTATCCGCTGGTATAGCAAATTTCTCAAAAAATTCAGGAGAATACACAAATGCTAAGTCATTACTATCATCACCCTTTTTGGGACACCATATCTCATCCCCCCCAATTGAGGTTATATTCTCTATACGACCCGCCTCTTCAAGACAATCATC
>JAUWJM010000143.1 GCA_030607715.1 Candidatus Aerophobota bacterium | reverse complement strand
CCATCTAAGAAAGAACCCCTTTTTAAGCTAAACGAAAGAAAAGGAATAATTCAACCTCCCTTAGAGATATCTTTAATAGAAAAAATCTACTATCCGGAGCAAATTGAGAAATCACCTCTTCCTTACTTTTACTTATCTTCTTCCCTGGGAAGTTGCGGCAACTTTAATTATGAAATCAATTACGGAAGAGAACTAAATACCAGTAAATATCTTTTGGCCATTAAGAGAAACTCCTCTCCTTTGTGGAATATTTATGAAGATGCAGGGTTAAGCCAAAATTTATTCAAGGAAGATGACAAAATTCAGCTTGCCATTAGCTGGAAGCATCCGGGAGAAAGTGGGTGGGAATTAGCAGCAGAAGGATACCAGGAGAAATTGGAATTTTCTGATAAGAAAAGGGAGCAAACTAAAGTTTTTCTTCAATCAGGGTGTGAACTACCCCGAGAGAGAAACATCTTTAAGTTAAGTGGATGGATGGAAACAGTGGGAGGGTCAGATCAACCAGCTACTGGAGCTATTACAAGGTGGGAAGATACAACTTTTGGTGCCCAGATAGAAATGCAAATGAGAAATAGTCCTGTAAGCTTGGGTATTGCTGGAGATTGGGAATCCCTTAAAGGAGATTATAATCGCCAGGAAAATCAGACTTATCTTTGGGGAAAACACAGATCCTTATTTTCAGGTGAAAATATAGTGGTAAGTTTAGAGGCAGGAGTAAAAGGAATTAAGGAGAAGGCAGAATTTATCCCTTCTCTTAAGGTTGACTATCGCTTCAAACCTTCCTGGAGGTTAAATCTCGGGGAGGCAAAGAAATTTTACTTTCCCCGGTTTTCTGAGTTGTATTTAGACAGAGACTATGTAGGTATAAATGAGGATTTGGATGCAGTAAACATATGGGATTATCGATTAAGATTGGAATATCAAAGTTTACCCAAGACAGATATTTCTCTGGAAGGATTCTGCAGTAATGGTAAGGGAATTGTCTGGAACTGGGATGGAGATGAAAACAAACCCGAGAATGTTAAATTAAACCAGCAGGGATGGAAATTGGAATTTACCTATCATTTTAGTCCCTCTTTTAAGCAGGAGTTGATCTTTATTAGTCAGAAAACAGAAAATATTGATCCCGAACATCCCGGTTGGGTAATCACCTATTCTCCTGAGAATAGTGGGCAGCTCTGGTTAAAATGGGAAGAAAAAGGCTGGGCAGTTGCGGCAGGAGGGGAATGGATTGGCAAGAGGTATTACGATTTAGGAGATTCTTCAAAAGAGTTACCTTCTGGTTGGAAAGAAAGACTTAAATTCTCCAGAGAAAAAGGAGATTGGACGATATTCGCTGAATTAGAATTAAACGATTATTGTTTGTGGGGATTAGGAGAGGGAAAATACTACAATCTTCCCAGGCAAAAGGTTAGTGTGGGAATGGAGATTAAACTTTTTTAGTGAACTTCTTTTAAAATAGCAATTAAAAGCCCAAGGGGAGTTGATATCTGAATCTGAAGAGGTAAACATCTATCGTCAATAGAAAACCACATCTTAATACCTGTTCCATCAGTAATTTCCTTGCAAACTAAAGCATTGTAAACCCCCCTGTAAGTATACGCTTTTTCCGTTCCAGTTACTTCAATTTTCACCTTTTTAAAACCACAGGTATCTGCTAAAAAGATGGAAAAGACTTTCCCCACTATTAGTTGTTGATCTCTTAGCCAGTAGACTAAACTAATCATGTCTAAGAAAGGGTAAGAGATCTTTCTCTCCCATTCCTCATTCTTTTTTAGGTTTTTAAATATAGCTACTTTGTTTTTCGGATCAATTAAGATATTTACCTTTTCCTGACGCGAGCCCTCATGAATATCCATTTTTATCATTCGAGGGTAAAGAGTTTTTAAATCAGCAAAGCTTTCTATCCTGTCCTCAAGATTAAGGAAAAGTGAAAAAATTTTTGAACCTTTGGTATAGGAGGTAAAAAGATAAGTGGGATAACCATTAACCTCAGTGATATCTTTTACCTCAAGTTCCTGTTCAGCTATAGGTAAACCTAATAGTTTAACATTATACACCAGTTTCTCCCCTACTTTAAAGGAGTGGGAGATTCCTGGTAGACTAATTAAAAGGAAGAAAAATAAAAAACAAATGAGTAATTTAAGTTTGTGGTTATGAAAAAGCATCAATTTGCAAAACTCCCCTCTCAAAAGAATTTTTCTTATTATAACACAAATTGTAAAGTTTGCCAATAAACCGAATAAGTTTGACTTTTTTCATCAAATTGATAGTAATTAGAGAGTAAAGGTAGTCACGAGGTTTAAGAGCCTTTGAAAATAAGAAAAAGGAAAGGGATTTCTTCTCCTTGAGGGAGAGAGAAAAGATATTTGACACTACCAGTGGAATGATATGGATGAATATATGAGAAAAGTAGTGCAATTTGGTGCGGGGAATATTGGGAGAGGATTTTTAGGACAATTATTTAGCGAATTAGGATATGAAACAGTATTTGTGGAAGTAAAAGAAGAGATAATTTCTCTTTTGAACAAACAAGGATACTATAAGCTTAAAATTGTAGGCGATAATCCTCAGGATTTAGTAATTAAAAATATAAGGGCAGTAAATGGAAAAAATAAAGATAAGATAGCTCAGGAGATAAAAACTGCCGATTTAATATCCAGTGCAGTAGGAGCTAAAAATATTTCCTCTGTGGCTTTTCTAATAGCCGGGGGAATGATTGAGCGAGCTAAAAATAACATTGAGGAGCCAATAAATCTTATTATCTGTGAAAACTTAGCCAGAGCCAGCAAAGTATTTAGAGATTGTCTTTTTAAAAAAATTGAAAAAAAATACTATTGCTATGTAAATTCTCATCTTGGTTTAGTTGAGTCAGTGATAAGCCGAATGGTTCCTGTTATCCCTCCACAAATTAGAGAAAGTGATCCTACTTTTATTATGGCTGAGTCATACAACATTCTTCCCGTAGATAAAAGAGGATTCAAAGGAAAGATTCCCAGAATAAAGGGAATGATTCCCTATGATAATCTTATAGCTTATGAAGAGCAAAAACTCTTTATCCATAACACTGCTCATGCTATTTGTGCTTACCTTGGCTATCAGAAAAATTATAAGTATATCTGGGAATCAATTAAAGACCAACAGATAAGGGATACTGTTCGAGGAGCTTTAATGGAAACAGGGAATGCTTTAATTAAAAAACATCATTTTAGACCCCAGGAACAAAAAGCTCTTATAGATAACATTATTCAAAGATTTGGTAACCAAGCTCTGGGTGATACAGTAGCTCGAGTAGGAAGAGACCCTATACGCAAGCTATCGCCAGAGGAAAGATTAATAGGTGCTGCTACCTTAGCCTATGAATATGGAACTGCTCCTGAGAATATTGCCAAAGGTATAGCTTCTGCTCTTCTCTTTAATGAAAAAAAAGATGAGGAGGCAAAAAAGCTAATTAGTTTAAGAGAAAGAAAAGGGCTAAATTACATACTAAGAAATATCTGTCAAATTGACCCTCAAGGAGAATTAGCCCAGTTAATAAAGAAAAACTGCCAGCATTTATCTACGACTGGATAACTGCTAAATATGTCTACATTTAGGGAGGATACAATGAAAGCAGCTGTTTTAGAAACCATTGAAAACTTAAAGATTAAAGAAATCCCAGGACCTGTTTCCTCATCAGGAGAAATTTTAGTAAAAGTTAAAGCTTGCGCTATCTGTGGAACTGATGTAAGAGTATATCATCATGGGCACAAGCACATTAGGTTTCCCCGGGTTACCGGACATGAATTAACCGGGGAAATTGTGGAGATTGGAGATAAGGTAAAAAACTATAAGCCAGGGCAAAAAATAGCTGTAGCCCCAGCTATTCCCTGTGGAAGTTGTTATTACTGTCGGAGAGGAATGCAGAGTATGAGCCTTAATCTTAAAGCCATTGGTTATCATTATAATGGTGGGTTTGCTGAATTTATGGTTGTTCCTGAAGAGGCGGTAAAAAATGGATGTGTTAATCTTCTTCCTTCCAACATAAGCTTTGAGCAAGGTGCTTTAGCTGAGCCTTTGGCCTGTGCTATAAATGGGCAAGAGCTATCTCAAATTAAACTGGGAGATACAGTGGTAATAATAGGAGCAGGCCCTTTGGGTTGTATGCATATTCAATTAGCCAGGGTGAGGGGAGCGGCTAAAGTTATTGTAATAGAGTTATCTTCATCCCGTCTAAGTTTTGCTGCTAATTTTGTTAAGCCTGATGTAATAATTAATTCATCCGGTGATGATGCAATATCTAAGGTTAGAGAAGTAACTCAAGGACGTGGAGCCGACAAGATAATTGTAGCCTGCCCCAGCGGAAAGGCTCAGGAAGATTCTCTTAAAATGATATCTCCTCGAGGAATTGTTAATTTCTTTGGAGGTCTGCCTAAAGATAAACCTTTCATTAAATTTGATTCTAACCTGCCTCACTATGGAGAATTTTATGTAGTTGGAACTCATGGCTCTGCACCTCAGCATAATAAATTAGCCCTTCAGCTTATCTCTTCTGGCAAGATAAAGGTTGAGGAACTAATT
>JAUWJM010000160.1 GCA_030607715.1 Candidatus Aerophobota bacterium | reverse complement strand
GTATAGTAGCGGTCGGATTCATCTGGTTTGTAGCGGTGGCATTTATGCCACAATAAATCGCAATGTTTGATAAATCAAACCGCTACCGTTCACTAATAAGGCTCCTTCAGGAAATGTCCCTCGGCAAACGTATTTAAATTCCTATACCGCTAGATACTATTTCCTTTTTAAAAATCTTATCAGAATCAGTACTTAGAGTCAAGGACACGAATTTCGGCAGGCACTGAAATAGTAAGAGCTATTCTTGCCTTCTTAAAACGGAAAAGGGACATAACCTCTTTTTGAAAGTCCTATTTTGTCTGACGCTGGTAGGCAGCCACCTGGCTTTTCGTAATCCTTCTTAATCATCTTCAGCTCAAAAATTTTTCTATCGAAGCTTTCAATTAACAATGTGTATCTTTCGAGGTTATAATCCAGGCCGGGCTCTCTATTCTCTCTTAGCCACAGGCTTTGATATTTTTCTTTCAATCCGAGTAAATCCGATTTTAGCTTATTTAATAATGTAAGAATTTTTTTAAGACATTCTGTAACTACCTTTTCATCTTCAAGGTTTTTATAAGCTTGATGATATAGCTCTTTTATCTCCTCTATTAAGAGGACTCTTTTCCCCAGATAGCCAATCTGGTGAGCGGCAAAAAGTAGATCATCCAGCCATTTTTTATTTTTGACTGCCTTTCCTTGATTATGAGAAATAATCTCTGATGCAGAGTCAGAAATCATTGTTAATTTTCTTCCTGTCTCCAGGGAATTCAGAACATTTATACTGTATTTTCCTTCAAAAGGGTCATCCCAGAATAGGGGAAAAGGCCAGGGAAAGTACTCTTGGGGAAGGTCAATGCTTACTGCAGAATTAACTTGAGAAAGAAACCATATTGCCTCAGCTATGGACTCTGTATCTGGACCGAAAAACTGCGAGCAAAATCTTCTACCAAAACTTTGCTCCTCTACTTTATACGGATCCCAGGAAGCTTCAGCAAAGAAGGCAAATCCGTACCAGACATATCCAAGCAAATTGTGGTTTCCATAATCTCCCCAATTGGTAATTATTGCCTCTTTTACGCCAAATTTTTTGGCTTCTGAGGTGAAACATTTTACATTTTTATTAGCTATGCGGATATCAGGAAAAAGTCTAACCCAACTACTGGTTCCCGAGCAAGCGAACTGCTCAAGTCCAGCTTTTTGAAACGCCTCTATGAGAGGGCGATAATAATCATTTTCCTCTAATTTATCAGACCCATAGTGCCAGTTCATGATAACTATATCCCTGGGCAGTTGAGAAATAATCTCTGGGTAGTGCAGCAGCATATCTCCCCAGAGCATGGTAGTTTTACCATACTTATCGACTATTTCCTTTACCTTTAAGATATGGGAAAGATACAACCCTCCTTTGCCGAGTTCTTTGGCTTTTTCTTTACTTTTTCCCTCTCCCAGATCATACACTTCATCACCGCCTATATTAAAAAATTTTGAACTAAATGCGGGAATTATTTCTGAGAAAAGTTCCTCAAGAAATTTATAACTCTCCTCCCTGGCCGGGCTAAGGGACCATCTGGTTTCCGTTTCAGCTAAATGAGCGTATTCTTTATGCCTTAAAATTTGGTGGAAGTGACCTAAAGCCTGGAAAGAAGGAACAAGCTCAACATGATAGTCTCTGGCATACTCATCTAATTCTTTTACCTCTTCTTTAGTCAGGGAGCCACAACCCTGACCAATTAAGGGATGTTTTTGGAAAGCAAAGGTATGTTCTATATAAAGAGATAGAAGGTTTATCTTAAAATAGCTAAGTGTGCGAATTAATTCTTTAAAAGTATTCATAGTAAGAACTTGTCCTCGGGAAATATCCTGCATTACTCCCCTGCATCTCATTTCTGGCCAATCTCTTATCCAAAGAGAAGGAACTATTATTTTATTCTTTTTGTTTTCCAATAGTTGTCTTAACGTTTGGACTCCATAGAAAAGTCCTGCTTCAGTCCTCGCGGCAATCAGAATATATTCATCTTTTACATCTACATCAATAATATAACCTTCCTCACTCAATCTCTTATCGCCAAGGGTATCCTGCCATTTGAAGATATTTAGAAACTCCCTATCTCTTTCAGGAATAGCTAAAATAATGGTATTTTTAAAGTTAGAAAAGCTCTGGAGAGTTTTTATCTCAAGCGGAGTTTTAATAAGATTCTCTATTTCCTGATTCAAAAGCTTAGCGGCAAATTTATCTGCCCGAGTATGATTCCTGCCCAAAAGCAGGATAGTTTGATCGTTTATCACAAACTCTGCCTTGCCCAACCTAACTTCTTTTAATTTAGGGACAGTATCGAGACAATCTATCATTTCTTCCTTCTACTTTTTCAAAAATTTTTGACATTACCTTATATATAATTTAATCCTGGCCAGATAAATGGCAGAGGAAATATGTCCGCTAGAATTTTTATTATTTTTCCTTTCTTTGGTATTATTTCCTTTTCTTTTTCTCCAGATGTACCAAATACAATTTGCACAAGCCCTCTTGCATCAGTATCAAACTCTTCTCTCCCAAACCCAATAGTAAATCTATCTCTTTCTTGATTAAATCTAATTAAATCTGAGGTCTTCCTGCCCAGCCGTTCCTCAATATAGGGACGAAATCTGTCCATAAGTCTGGGAAAGTTTATTATTTTGATCGTGCCTGGAATATTTTCCATTCTTGATTTAAAACCTTTCTCTTTTAATGCATAGATAAACTCTGTATCGTGAAAAGGGATATTAAAACTTAATCCTTGAATATCATATTTATTAAAAATGGGTTTTACAGCATCCAGAATGGTACTTCTAGCACCTGAATATTCAGCGACATTATTAACTCCTTCTTCACCCTCTTTTTCTCCAGGAATTTGAACTGCCAGATAACCCAGAAATTCATTGGCTTTATGAATTGTTAATATTTCTGCTTCTCTATCCATAGCTGCACCTGTAGCTAAAATTTTCTTAAAGACTTCTAAAGGACGGAAAAATCTTACTGCCTCTTTTTGGTAAACTCTCACTATATTTTCCAGATTTTTTTCCTCATAAGGAAAAACTTTTACATTTTGAGTATTGAACCTTTTCAAATCATCTCGAAAAATTTTAAATTTATGAACTCTACCTGCTTCTATACAGCCAGCTCTTTTGTATAGACTGTGATCACCAGAAACTAGCATAATATCTGCATCATCATTATCTAATTTTTTCATACTGTTTTCTAGCAAAAGAGTGGCAAATCCTCTTCTTCTATATTCAGGATAAGTACAAACAGAGCCAATGCTGCCAATTTTTGTTCTGCAGCCATAAACTGTTATCTCAGCCTCAGAGATACCGATGAGAGAAACGGGCCTATTATCTTCCAAAATAATGCGCATATTTTCCAAATTATCATCATTAAATAGTAGCGGATACCACTTTTCCATATCAGGTAGATTATTACTTTGTCTGAATACGTAATTAGCAAGCTTTAATACCTGGTCAAATTCCTCTTTTTTAGTTCCTCTAGGCCCTTCCATATTTACCCCCAGGAAATTTACATTGATAGCTGGCAACAGTCCTTTCCTACGCTATTGAAAGCTTGATGAAATTCATCAGTTAAATATCTAATTATAACACATAGTATAGGTCAAGTCCAAAAATGGGACATTCATGGTTTAAGAAGAACTAAATTTTGAGGGAAGAAGAAGGACTGGCAAGTGTTTTAGCAAAATTGATCTCCCTTTTGTTAAACCTATCTCCTATATACTATCCTTCCCCCAACTATAGTCATAATGACATTTACATCGTCATCAAATATGACCATGTCGGCATCCTTTCCTTTTACTAAGCTTCCTTTTTTCTGACCCATCCCTATTACCTTAGCTGGGTTTATGGTGG
>JAUWJM010000059.1 GCA_030607715.1 Candidatus Aerophobota bacterium | reverse complement strand
TTTTAAATTTATCTGAAATGCATCTGGGAGAGATGAGTTTTTTAAAAGTTTACTCGGTAGCTTTATCTTCAGGAGGAACTGTTTACAATTCAGCAAAGGGTGGAGAAGAGAAAGTTGGCCAGATTTATCTAATGCAGGGAAATAAAAGGGAAGAAGTTCCCGAAGTTTTAGCCGGAGATATAGCTGTTTTAGCTAAACTTAAAAATACTGGTGTGGGAGATACTCTCTGCCTCAAGGATACCCCCATCATCTTTCCTTCCTTAAATTTTTCCGAGCCGAATACCTTTATTGCTCTTAAGTCAAATAAGGAAAAGGATGAACAAAGAATGAGTACAACTCTTTCTCGAATGGTTAAAGTAGATCCTCTTTTAAAAGTAGGGGTAGATAGAGAATCAGGGCAAACAATTCTTTCTGGAATGGGAAAGGTTCATTTAGATTTAGCTATAGAGCGCATAAAGAGGGAATTTAATGTAGATGTAACCACAGAGGATCCTCAAGTGCCTTACCGAGAGACTATTATCACTATTAGCGAAGCTCAGGGAAAATATAAAAGGCAATCGGGTGGCAGAGGACAGTATGGGGATGTCTGGCTTAAAATAAAACCTTTATCTCGAGGAGAAGGGTTTAATTTTGTAGATGCGATTAAAGGAGGGACAGTTCCCTCTCGGTTTGTTCCTTCAGTGCAGAAGGGAATTAAGGAATCTATAAAAAAGGGGACCTTAGCTTCTTATCCTATGGTAGATATGGAAGTTACCCTTTTTGATGGATCCTACCATTCTGTTGATTCCTCGGATATAGCTTTTCAAATAGCTGCCTCTATGGGTCTAAGGAAGGCTGTGGAACAGGCTAAGCCTGTCCTTCTGGAACCCATTATGGAATTAGAGGTAGAGGTTCCCGATGAATTTTTAGGGGATATTAATGGAGATTTGAACAGTAGACGCGGAAAAATATTGGAAGTTCAACCCCTGGGAGGTAAAGAGAGAATAAAGGTGCATGTTCCCTTAGCTGAGCTAAAGGATTATTCTACCAGTTTAAGGTCTCTAACTCAGGGTAGAGGTATTTTTAACAGAAAATTTTCTCATTATGGAAGAGTGCCTGATGAGATAGCTCAAAGGATAATTACTCAAGCAAAATCAAAATAAAGCACAGTCTATTTTTGATTTATAGAGAAAGAAATTATGATAGGAGTTGAACGTTACACTAAGGCTAAATACGAGGCTTTTAGATATCGATGCCAGGCAAAAGCGTGGCAAAAAGGACTTTTTGCTCTAAGTATAGCATCTCTAACTGGGGCTATGGCACAGGTAAGAGTTGTTCTTCCCTGGAGCCCTGTTCCTATAACTCTTCAAACTTTTGTTGTCCTATTATCTGGCGTACTTTTATGTAGAAAGTGGGGAGCTATCAGTCAGGCTTTATATGTAGGAATTGGTGTTCTTGGAATGCCCTGGTTTACTGGGTACAATTCTGGCCTACAGGCTTTAACTGGACCAACTGGTGGATACATAGCTGGCTTTATCTTATCAGCTCTTTTAATTGGTTATTTCACCGATACTTATGGGAAGTCACGGAGTTTTTTCCCTATGCTGGGGTTAATGGTTTTTGCTAATTTCATTATTATTTATGGATTAGGCCTAGCCCAACTAAGCCTTTATTTAAGCTGGGTTAAAGGGGTAAAAATTAGTCTTCCTACTCTTTTTTGGATGGGTGTTATTCCATTTATACCTGGCGATCTAACCAAAGCTATTGTTGCTGCTGCAATAGCTTTAGCCATCATGCCATCACCGCATTCACGCATTCACGCATGAACGCATCAACACATTCATGCATTTATCTTGGTGTCTTAGTGGCTGAACTGTTACAAATTTTTCAAATAAATGAAAGCATTCTCATCGGTGTCATGGTAATAATGAGGATGGATAGCTACTTTTTTAAATCCAGATTTTTCATAAAACATCTGGGCTTTCCTGTTAGACTCCCGCACTTCTAAGGTAACTATCTTCAAACCATTATTTCGAGCATCCTCAAGGATATGCCTTAGAAGTTTTCTCCCCAAACCTTTTCTACGGTAATGGGGATGAATAGCTAAATTAACCAGGTGAGCTTCATTTTTTATTTTCCAGTAACCTCCATATCCAGCCATAACTTCATTTAACTCTATAACCCAATAATGAGCGAATTCTTTCTTTTTTAACTCTAAGGAAAAAAAATTCACTGACCAGGGGAGAGAGAAAGATAGTTTTTCTATCTCCCCCACCTGTATTAAATCTTGTTTTTCCATAGGACGTATTTTGACCTTGAGTTTCAATTTCAGCTCTTTTCTAACCCTGGGGGGAGAAACATATAAAGGAGTTAATGTATCTAAATCATCTACCTTCCCCTCTTTTATTTTTCTTAATCCCAACTCAAGAAGAGCTCTTTTTGGCTGGACTTCTCCCTGAAAAAAAGATAAATTATCCCTGCTCTTAAATTTTAAAAATATCCTGCTAATCTCTGAAGAAGAGAAAAAAGTTACCCTTTGAGGAGAAAAAATTTTTGTCTTTTTTATAATCTTCTCCGGGGAAAGGAAAAGATAATCACTTCTCTTTATTATTCTCTCCTTTATCTTCTCAAAAAACCCTGCATAGTAGCATCCCCCATAAGCCTCTCTAACAGGGCATACTATCCCCGAAATAGGGACAGAGAAGGCTAAGTAGTCCAGGGTAGGTATTCCTATTAGAGGAATTTTTAGAGAAAAAGATAAAGATTTAGCTAAACTTAGGCCAATTCTTAAACCAGTAAAAGAGCCCGGCCCCAAGCTTATCACTATCCCTTTTAGCTCATCCAGTTTAAGTTTTTTATTCCTAAGTAAATCATTCAGGGCAGGAAGAATTTCTTTAGAGGTGCTGTGATGAGAAAAATTTCGAGAAATTAGGACCTCCTCTTTGTTTCCTATAAAAATAAAACCTTTCTTTGAAGAGGTATCTATCCCTAAAATTAACATTAGACATCCTTTTTTATTCTCTCAAGTATTTTTTTATACGCACTGCCATGGGCAATAAAAACAATCTTTCTTTGGGCAAAATCATCTATCTTAATTCTTACCTCTAAGTATTGAGGAGGGAGAAGATAAGGTATAACATCAGCCCATTCTATTACCACTACTCCTTTTGGGGCATAGAAGTACTCCTCATATCCTAAAGTTTCTACCTCCTCCTGGCTAATTCTGTAAAGATCAAAGTGATAAAGTGGAATATCCCCTGGATACTCATTAATAATAACAAAGGAAGGACTCCTTATTCTACCTTTTATTCCCAAACCTTTCCCTATCCCTTGAGTAAAAACAGTTTTTCCACTTCCCAAATCTCCCATCAGAGCTATTAGTGATGGAGAAAAGATTCTTTTGCCCAGTTTTTCTCCTAACCCGTAGGTTTCCTCAGTCTTTTTAGTCAAGAAGGATAACATTACAGTTTTATCTCATCTATAATTTGACGAAACTCTCTGGTAATTAGACTAATATTTTTTGAGGTAAAAATAGCACTTATCAGAGCAATCCCATCAGCACCAGAGTTTAAAACTTCCCTTACATTTTTTTTGTTTATTCCTCCTATAGCTATTACTGGAACCTTAACCTCTTTTTTTACCTGAGAGATTATTTTAATTCCCAGGGAAGATCTAACATCGCATTTTGTAGAAGTGGGAAATATAGGACCTATGGCTATATAATCAGCTCCATCTTTTTCTGCTCTTCTTGCCTCTTCTACTGAATGAGTAGAGATGCCAATTATCCCATCATCTCCTAAAATTTCTCGGGCAAAAAAGATAGGCAAATCTTCCTGACCAAGATGAACCCCATCTGCCCTTGCTCCAAAAGCTATATCAGGCCGATCATTTATAATAAATAACACCTCAGGAGGTATTATTTTCCTGAGTTTAAGAGCTTTTTTTAAAAAAACTAAGCTCGATGATTTTTTCTCTCTAAGCTGAACTGCTGTAGCCCCAGCTTCAATAACCTCTTTTATTTTTTTTATCAATTCCTCTTCCTTGATTAAAAAAGGATCTGTAATTACGTAGAGACTGAAGTTCCATCTTTTCCTTAGCCTCATCTTCACTTTTTTTTCCAGGGTATAGGTTTGAAATCGAAGATTTTTAACCTCCTCGGCCCAGATTGGACAGATCAGTTTTCCATATTCTTCCAGACTTCTTTGCGCTTCCTGTACCCTTTTAAAATTTGCCGTAATTAAATTTTCCAGTTTTCCTCGAGATCTTTCCTTTAACTTTGAACCTACATCTTTTTGTGAGTTTCGATAGGCAATTAGTTTTTCTTTATCTGGAAGTTGGTTTACTTTTCCTGATAGGCAGTGTCGTAACCCTCTTATCTGTTGGGTAAGAGAAGAATCATTTAACAAAAATCTTACTGCATCCTCTATTACCCTTAACCCTTCTGCGGCCCGATTAAAGTTAACATCAAGTATCCGGTAAAATTTTTTCTTTGGAATCATCCCTTATCCTATAAAATCTTAATTTTCTTTTCTAAATAGACAAATAAGGAATATCTCTATATTATCAGGGCTAATTATAGTAAATAAGGCTAACAAGGTCAAATCCAAATTAAATTGACAGGAAGATAGCTTTAAAGTAAAATATCTTAGTAAAAAAATGAAGCAGAGTATGGAAAAAGAGATAACTGAAGTTGTAGCTGATTTGTGTATACAGAGCAATTATGGAGTGAGAGAGGATGTGTTTGAGGCTTTATTGAAAATCAGAGAAGAGGAAAGGGAAGGCCTGGCCAAAAAAACCTTAAGTAAAATAATAGAAAATATAGAAATTGCTCAAAAAGAGAGGATTCCGACTTGCCAGGACACAGGAATGACCGAGGTTTTTTTAGAGATAGGCAAGAAAGTAAGAATTGAAGGAAACATTTTAAAAGAGGCTGTAAACAAGGGAGTAATTGATGGCTACAGGAAAGGATACTTAAGAAAATCTGTTGTAGATGATCCCCTTTTTCTTAGAAAAAATACAGGAACCAATGCTCCTGCTTTAATTCATTTTTATTTTAGCCAATCACTTAAAGAAAAAATAAGGATAATTGTTTTTCCTAAGGGATTTGGTTCTGAGAATATGAGCAGAGTAGTTATGCTCAATCCAGGAGATGGTAAGGAAGGAGTAAAAGAATTTGTTCTTAGCGCAGTAAAAAAAGCAGGAGCAAATCCCTGTCCTCCCATTATAGTTGGGCTTGGGATTGGAGGGACAATGCAAATTTGCACAGAGTTAGCTAAAAAAGCGCTTCTTCGTTCAATAAATTCAAGAAATGCCAATCCCAGATACGCTAAATTGGAGGAAGAGCTATTTGATGAGATTAACAAATTAGGAATAGGACCCCAGGGATTTGGAGGTGATCATACCTGTTTAGGGGTAAATATGGAATATTTTCCTACTCATATTGCCGGGCTACCAGTGGGGATAAATATTAGTTGCTATGTCCTAAGGCAAGCTTCAAGAATAATTCAGGTTAAAGATTATGAGAATTATGGGAATTGATGAGGCTGGCAGAGGCCCGGTTATTGGACCTTTGGTTATCTGTGGGATTGTGGTAAAGGATTCAAAGCTACTTTCTCCTCAAAAACGTGAGAAACTAAAGAAGATAATTGAAACTGGATTAAATACACATAATTTTAGAAATTATAATTAGATGTTTCACGCCATTCACCAGCAGTTGAATATTGTTTCACTTTCCGATGTTTAATAAATGGTGCAATTTCTTTTTGCATCTTACGAAAGCTTTTTCTTGCCTCATTAATACGTTTCTCTTTTTTTATTGTTAACAAGTTTTTTGTTAATAGTATAAAATATATATACAAGAACTATCTAATGTTTTAAAAAGAGTATTGGAAATATTTGAGGCTATAGAAAATTGGGAAAGAAGGGAAAATAAAATGTTATTACAGATTAAGCAAATTCAATTGGTGTTGTTTAGTCCTGGGATTATAATTTCTGACAAGGCGAAACTGGTGGTCAAGATAAATGAAGAACTTCAAACATTATTCAATGGAGATCAGGTGGTCCCCTTTTGTTTTATTACAAGACCCTCTAAATGGTATCCTTTTATTTTATCATTCACAACCCTCAACCCTTTTGTTAAAATATATATTAACACGGGGTATAAGTCAAATTTATTCGGGATTTGAGTTCAGTTTAAAATGATTTCTGGGAATTTAGACTCTCTCGAGTAATATAGATTTTCCAGTTTCAGGGAAGCTTTCGTTAAATAGGTTGAGCAAGAACGACTTAGTTTCGAGAAAGGTAACTTTCTTTATAATCTGTCTATGAAAATGCCTTATATATGATAATAGAGGAAAAAAATATAAGCAGCGGAGAGTTCTATGCAGAGCTGAGCGTTCTGGATTACTACTCGATAGTCCTCCATGGGAAAGTATTTTTCAGCACTTTTAAGAGACGCTTTTGCATCTTTTAATCTTCGAGTAATTTCAGAAGTATTTCTCATTTTACTTTCACTTCAACTTCTTCTAATCTGGGTTCTTTAAAGGACCATACTCGATGTTTTCCTATCCTTTGCTCTACCAATCCAGCCTTTTTCGCCGCCTTCTTAATCTCCCGGAAAAGACCCTTTATACCTCCTTGATCAAAGAGGATAATACCTTCAGAGGCAAGACGCAAAACATACCAGTTGGATATTTCTCTTAATCCCTTTTTAGTATAAACCCAGATTCGGCAATTTAAATAATGGTCACCCAGCTTATCCTAAAACATCACTCTGGGTCTGACTTTCGCAAAAGTTAGGTTTTTCAGGAAATTTTTCTCATAAGTAAAAAATATTTCTCAATGGGTAGGGGTGAGGCTAATCGCCCTTTAAAAGTAAGAGTTAATTGGGAGGCTAAAGCCTCCCCTACCCAGGTGAAGAGTTTTACCGGCTTACCGAATCTGGGTTCTATATTATCAATATAGAAATTATAGTAAATAAAGCTAACAAGGTCAAATCCAAATTAAATTGACAGGAGAATAGCTTTAAAGTAAAATAACCTAAGATCTAAAAATGTGGATATGCATAAAATTAGATTCGACAAGCTTCAAGAATAATTCAGGTTAAAGATTATGAGAATTATGGGAATTGATGAGGCTGGCAGAGGCCCGGTTATTGGACCTTTGGTTATCTGTGGGATTGTGGTAAAGGATGAGTTTCTCCCCGAGCTTGTTAGAAGGGGGGTAAAGGATTCAAAGCTACTTTCTCCTCAAAAACGCCAGGAACTAAAAAAGATAATTGAATCTATATCTGAGGAATATCAGTTAATTTATCTTTCTCCTGAGGTTATAGATCAATATATAATTAATTATTTACAGTTAAAAGCTATAGTGAAACTGATAGATAAATTTTCTCCTGATAGGGTATTCATAGATGCTCCCACTCGTTGGTGTGCTAATTATAAGGAAAAAATTGAAGATCTTCTTACCTTTAAAGAGGTAGAATTAGTAGTGGAAAATTTTGCCGATGTTAATTATCCAGTAGTCTCTGCAGCTTCTATTTTAGCTAAGCTAGCCAGGGATGAGAAAATAAAAAAATTATCAAAAAAATATGGACCCTTAGGCTCAGGTTACCCTTCTGATGAGAAAACCATTACTTTTCTCAGGGAGTGTATCAGGTTAAAAGGAGAATTTCCTAAAATAGTGAGAAAAAAGTGGAAGACGGCCCAGAGGCTATTACAGAAAAATTAATCACTGAAGGCACAGAGGGGGTAAAACTGTAATTAGTAATGTGTAATGAGTGATGTGTAAATGAGTAAGCGAAATAAATGAGAAAAATGATTAAATATTTTTTCCAAAAGAAGGTTTCAAGAGGCCTTCCCCTGATGTTTCTGATATTGATTATAACTTTATCTTTTTTTTTAGTGGGTTGTGAAAGAGAGGACATTGAGAACCCCTTCCAGAAATCTTCTCAAATTCGTCCTTTGATGGAAGCTCAAGGAGTAAGCTTTGTAGAATGGGATAATCTGGGAAGGAAAAGCTGGGAACTTGAGGCTGATTCTGCGATTCAGTTCCCTCAAAGGGTAGTCTTAAAAAATGTAAAGGTAAAGCTCTTTGAAAAAGGCAAACCAGCTTCTGAAGGTGAAGCTGATCAGATAATAATGGATAATTTAACCTCTGATTTAGAGCTTAAAGGTAGGGTTAAGATTATCTCTTATCTTGATGGAGCTCAGCTTAGCACTTCTGAGTTAAGATGGGTAGCTAAAGAGAAAAAGCTTATTACAGAAAAGAAAGTAACTATAAAAAAAGATAACCTGGTAATTAAGGGAAAGGGATTAATTGGGAATTTAAATTTAACTTCAATAATTATCAAGGAGCAGGTAACCACTTATCTTCAATCACCTGAATAAATAAAAAATATATAAGGAGGATTTCAATGAGAAAGATTTTTTTAACCTTAGTTGTTTTTACCCTGGGGGTAATTCTTGGATTAACTCAGTTAAGCTTTGCTCAGCAAAAGATGATAGTCACATCTTCTGAGCAGAGCATAGACTATAGTAAGCATTTGCTGATTTATAAAGGAAATGCAAAGGTTACCTGGGAAGATCTTAAATTAGAAGCTGAGCAAATAGAGGTATATTTAACCGAGGAAAATACTTTGAATAAAATTGTGGCTAAAGGGAAGGTAAAGTTAAACAGAACTGTCAATAATATACAGGTAAGCTGCCAGATAGCTACCTATATGTATGAGGATGGAATATTAACTTTGGAAGGGGATGTTATCTACACAGATAAGATGGGTAACAATCTTTTAGCTGAACAGATGCTAATCTGGACAGAAGAGGAGAAATTAGAGGCAAAGGGTAGTCCGGTAATGGCTACCTATATTTTAGGTGAAGAGGAAAAAAGTGGCTCTACAAGTGGATAATCTAAGTAAAATATATCGAAGAATCCCGGTGGTAAATGGGATTTCTATTAAAGTAGAAAAGGGACAGGTAATTGGTTTGTTAGGACCTAATGGAGCAGGGAAAACCACTACTTTCCATATGATTGTGGGGTTAGTCCCTCCCAGCGGAGGCAGAATTTTTCTAAATGGTGAAGAGATTACCCATCTTCCTACTTACAAAAGAGCTAAAAGAGGAATTGCCTATCTCCCTCAGCAATCCTCAGTTTTCCAAAAGCTTAGTGTTAAAGATAATTTAATGGCAATTCTGGAAACCTTAGATCTCTCGGTAGGAGAGCAAAAAGAGAGGGCTAAGGAGCTTCTCTTTGAGCTGGGGCTCTTTGATTTAAGGGAAAGAAAAGCTTATCTTCTCTCAGGTGGGGAACGACGTAGAGTAGAAATAGCCAGAGCTCT
>JAUWJM010000047.1 GCA_030607715.1 Candidatus Aerophobota bacterium | reverse complement strand
TTAGGGAGGTTTTTCCATGGATTAATTTTTTAGCTCTAGCAATTTCCCGCCCGAAAACTTCTCCGATACACTGATGACCAAGACATACCCCGAGGATGGGAATAAGGCCGGTAAAATGTTCAACCACCTGATTAGATATACCAGCATCAGGTGGTCTCCCCGGTCCAGGAGATATAACAATTGCCTGGGGTCTTTTCTCCTCTATTTTTTGCAGTGATATTTTATCATTTCGGTAGACCTCTATTGTCTCTCCCAGCTCGCCCAGATATTGAACCAGGTTATAAACAAAGGAATCGTAGTTATCAATTACTATAACCATCCTGCTCCCCCTTCGGTAAGCTCTATGGCTGTGATTAGAGCTTTAGCTTTGTTCATAGTTTCCTTAAGTTCATTTTCTGGAATAGAATCAGCAACAATTCCCGCTCCGGCCTGGATATAAGCTATATTATTTTGAATTATCATGGTGCGAATAGTTATACAGGTATCCATATTGCCCGAAAAGCTAAAATAGCCAAGAGCTCCTGCGTATGGTCCCCGAGAAGAAGGTTCAAGCTCTTCAATTATCTGCATAGCTCTTACTTTAGGTGCTCCAGAGACAGTTCCTGCAGGAAAACATGCTCGCAAAAGATCAAATTGGTCTAACCCCTTACGCAAATGCCCATGAACCTCGGAAACAAGGTGCATAACATGGGAATATTTCTCAAGAGAAAGAAGCTCCTTGATCTTTACTGTTCCATAATCGCAGACTCTTCCCAGATCATTTCGACCAAGATCAACCAACATTATATGCTCAGCTCTTTCCTTATCATCTTTGAAAAGCTCCTCGGCTAATTTAGTATCATCTTCCTCGGATCTTCCTCTGGGTTTTGTTCCGGCAATTGGTCTTAGTATAACATTGTCTTCCTCCTTACGCACCAGAATTTCTGGCGAAGATCCCACTATAGAAAAATCGCCAAATTTTAAAAAGTACATATAAGGAGAGGGATTTAAAGACCTCAAAACTCTATAGATATCAAATGGAGAGGAGTAAATTTTTCTACTGAATCTCCGGGATAAGACAACCTGAAAGATATCCCCATCCCTTATATATTCCTTAGATTGATTCACAGCTTTTATAAAATCATCCTGAGAAAAGTTAGACTTAACTTCATTTTTCTCTTGATTAGCTTTTCTGATACTCTGCAGGTCTGGTAATATACGTCTTAGTTTAAGGATTATTTGTTCAATTCTTTCCTTTGTTTCTCGGTAGATTTTTTTTGGAGATTCTCCATTTAAAAAGGCAAAACTTATAATTTTTATCCTGTGATCCAGATGATCAAATATAACCATACTTCTGGTAAAGATAAAAAGACAATCAGGAAAACCTGAATCTTCCTTATTCAGGGAAGGAATCCTCTCCCAAAATTTAACCACATCGTATCCAATGTAACCAACTGCACCCCCAAAGAAGATGGGAAGAAGGGGGAGATTGACCACTTTAAATCGGTGCATAATCTTTTTTAAGATATCCAGAGGGTCATTTTTAAGTTCATAGGTTTCTACTTTTCCTGTTGAATCAAATAAATAGGCTTTTTTGTCTTTACTCTGGAAAATCATAAATGGATCAATCCCCAAAAAAGAGTATCTACCCAGGCGCTCTCCTCTTTCCACACTTTCCAGAAGATAGGTATAATTCCCCCATTTTCCTATCTCTTCAGAATGAAGCTTTATAAAAGCAGAAACAGGAGTTTCCAAATCGGCAAGTATCTCTCTATAAACAGGGATTAAATTACCCTGCCCGCAAAGTCCTTCAAACTCATTAAATTCAGGATAATACATTTTACCTCCTCTATTCCCAAAAAAATAGACCCAAGATGGGCCTATTTTCTGGTCTCATCTCATCTAATCTTTCTATTTCTAATCTAATCTTTTCTTATCTTAAAGCTAAATCTTCCCTGATTTTTACTTTTTTTTTTAGTATTACTTTTCCATACTTTGTTAAAACCTCCATCTCTTTCCTGATTTTTTAACAGATGTATACTTGTAAATATTCACTGCCTTTGTATCCATAGTAGTATTTTTAGCAAAGATAAAAATTTTGTCAAGTTTTTTCACTTGACATTGGAGATAGATTTGATAATTTATAATTTAAAAAATTAACAATTAAAAAGAAGGAGGAAAGAATGGGAATAACAAAAGTATGGATTGATGAGGATGCTTGCACAGGTTGTGGAATCTGTGAGGACAGTTGCCCGGAAGTTTTTGAACTTGATGATATAGCTATGGTAAAAGAAAATGTTGATTTTAATGAGTATGAGGAGGAAATAAAGGAAGCAGTTGAGGAGTGTCCCAGTGAGGCTATTAATTATGAGGAAGAGTAAATCCTGTTAGATGCTTGTTACTTAATGAGGTAAAGTAAATTAAGGAGGTTAATATAATGCGATGGGGGTTCAATGAAGAGAAGTTAAATGAGGAGAAGATAGCCAGGCTAAAAAGACTTGCCCGACTCAGTCGGGGAGATATTTTAAAGATGACCACCGTGGCTGGCTCAGGTCATCCAGGAGGTTCTATGTCTTCAATAGACATTTATTTAACTTTATACTCCTGTGCTCGGATTTATCCAGATAACCCTTACTCTCCTGATAGAGATAGAATAGTGATTAGCCATGGCCATACCTCTCCAGGAGTTTATGCTACTCTGGCACGTTTAGGATTTTTTGATATTGACAGTGTTATTGCTAATTTTCGAAGGGCAGGTAGTCTTTTTGAAGGACATGTGGAAAGAGATGTTCCGGGAGTGGAATGGGGCACAGGCAACTTGGGCCAGGGTTTATCTGCAGGGTGTGGTTTTGCTCTGACCTCTAAGATTCAAAATAAAAGCTTTCAAGTTTTTGTGGTAATGGGTGATGGGGAGCAATCAAAAGGTCAAATTGGGGAGGCCAGACGTTTTACTAAAAAATATTCTCTTAATAATCTCACAGTGATTGTTGATTACAACCGTTTGCAACTTAGCGGACCTTTAATGAGATTATGCCCCAGAGGATAAAAGAGAATTACCTCTCTGATGGATGGCAAGTTCTGGAAGTTAATGGTCACAGTTATCAAGAAATTTATCAGGCCCTGCGAGAAGCAGTGATAAATAGAGAATCTCCCGTGGCTATTTTAGCTCATACTATTATGAGCAAGGGAGTCTCTTTTATGGAGGATAAATTTGAGTATCATGGAAAGCCCCTTTCTTTAAAGGATTGTAGATTGGCATTATCTGAGCTTGGCCTGGAAGACGACCTTGATAAGTATATCAATCTTAGAAAGAGCTCATCACCTACTGTTTTGGAGAAGCCGCGTCCTGTAGAGAAGGTAAATATAGAGGTTGGTAGTCCTCATACTTACAAAAAAGAGGATCTTATTGATAATCGTAGTGCCTTTGGAGAAGCTCTTGCCGAGATAGCTAAAATTAACAAAGATAAAAAGGATCGAACCCCTATCGCTGTTTTTGACTGTGATCTTTTAGGTTCAGTGAAAACAAATAAATTTGCCTCTCTTTACCCTCAAGAGTTTTTCCAGGGAGGAATCCAGGAGCATAATACAGCAACTATAGCTGGTGCTCTTTCTACCCAGGGAGTTCTTACCTTTTTTGCTGATTTTGGTGTCTTTGGAGTAGATGAAACTTACAATCAGCATCGGTTAAACGATATTAATCGAGCTAATTTAAAGCTTGTTTGCACTCACAATGGAGTTGATGTAGGACAGGATGGAAAAACTCATCAATGCATTGATTATGCCGGGATAATTAACAATCTCTATGGATACAGAATGATTGTCCCTGCTGATGCCAATCAGACTGATCGAGCAGTCCGTTACATTGCCGCTCAACCGGGGAACTTTTTTGTAGGAATGGGTCGAAGTAAATTCCCCGTGATCCTCAATGAAGAAGGAGAGCCTTTCTTTGCCGGGACTTATGAATTTATTTATGGTAAAGCAGATATAGTAAGGGATGGAGATCGAGCAGCCATTATTTCTATGGGAGGTATGCTATATCGAGCTATTAAGGCCTGGGAGATCTTAAAGAAAAAGGATTACTATGTAAAGGTAATAAATATTGCCTGTTTGAGTGATATAGATGTTAGAGTGATAAGAGAAGCTGCCCGAACAGGTGTAATTATTACCTATGAGGATCACAATGTTAAAACTGGTTTGGGTAGTATTGTAGCTAATTTTTTAGCCGAGAATTCCCTTTCCCCTCGTTTTCGCAAATTAGGACTGAGTGGTTATGCCGGCTCTGGGAAACCTGATGATTTGTTTAAGATGCAGGGACTGGATATAAACTCTTTAGTGCAAGCCACAATTCAGGCTATCCAGGGATGATAAAGTGATGCAGAGTAAATCTCTGCGAATGAACAAAGGATTTCGCTCGTCAAAGTTCCCTAAAAAACTCTTATCTTTGTAGAAGTCAGGCTAACAAAATTTTTTAAGAGTTTGACAATTATTTGGTTTATTATTATTATAATGTATATATAATTATTTGACTTAATGTATAAACCTTTTAACAAAAAGGCAAAATCCATAAAAGAGTTTCTTTAAAAACTTTTTTGTTAGGAAAATGGCCACCCTTTTTACCACTTTATTAGACAGATTAGTTTTATTTTAGTTAACAGAATAATAATAGTAAAATACATATTCACTATAAGGTAAATAGGCAGATTGTATAATGTCTGCCGTCCTACTTTGTTTAATAAAGATTTAGTAGGGTATCAAAATCTATTATACACAAGGAGGTGAAAGACAAAAGAGGCCTGGGAAAACGTTCAGTTGGGTATAAAAAAATATTCTTAGAGGTATTGGAGGTAAAAGATGAAGGTATTTACCAAAAAAGGAAATATAGGAAAAATAGGGATAGTTGCGATTAGTACCCTTTTATTTATTTGGTTTTTGGCCAATGTTTCTGCAGCAGTGACTATAAAAGTATGGAAAATGGGGGGTAGTCCAGGTGAAGTAGAGTTTTGGCCCAGGGTAAACGAAAAGTTTTTGAAGCAGAACCCTGATATTAAAATTAATTATAGTTTTTTCTATGGACAGATAAGAAGACAGAAGATTATAGGAGGATTCCAGACAAAAAATCTCGCTGATGTAGTTGTTGCTTTTGGTCAGGATATTCCTGATTTTGTGGGATTAAATATAATTCAACCTCTCGATGAAATAAACTATGCTACGGTGAATAGTTGGAAAGATCGCATTGTGCCAGAAATTTGGAATACCTGTATGTACCAGGATCATTTGTATGCTTTTCCAACTTATGTTGATATGGCTACTTTTTTGGCTTACAACCTTGATGCTTTGGAAGAGGCAGGTCTTAAAGGCCCACCTGGAAATTGGATAGAGTTGAAAAGATATGCTGAAAAGTTAACAAAACCTGGTAGACCTGAATAGCTCTTCAGGCAACGCTTGCCCCGGTTGATATTAACATCTTTGAAGGAATTGCCTATGCTAACGGAGGGTGTTTTTTGGATGAGAAGAATAATAAAATTTCGGTAAATGGACCTGGGTTTGTGGATGCTCTCAAACTTTACTATGATTTAGTCAAGGGAGGATACACAAACAAAAATTTAACGGAGACTCGCTTCTGGGAAGGAGCGTCACTATTTGCTGAGAGAAGAGTAGCTATGTGGGCTGGCTTGTCTTGGTTAATAACTCCCTGGTATTGGCCTACTCCTGAGGGACTAAGATGGGAGGGAGCATTATTCCCGTGTCAGGATAAACCTACTGGTAAATTTACTCCTGCATCTACCATTATGGATCCCACTGCAGCTTTAATGGTTACTACCCTTAGCAAACATCCTGAAGCTGCTCTGAAATACGTTGATTTTTGGACACAGCCTGAGCAGTTGAGTTTATGGGATGGTTCAGCTGAGGTATGTAGGGTTCCAGCATACAAGGCAGCTTATGATTCGCCTCAACTAAAAAAGGTATGGCCAGAATGGGTAAAAAGTTACAAAGCAGGGAAGCTATTTAAGGGCTCTTTGCCCATGCCCAGATTTATCGGGCTTACCGAAGCTGAAAACTCACTGGGTAAAGCTATTCAATCAGTTGTGCTTTTACAGAAAGATCCTCAATCTGCTCTGGATGCGGTAGCCAAGTCAGCACAGGAACTTTACGATCTTCTTAGAATGTAAGTGGAAGTGAAATAAAATTTCCAGGTACACCATTTCAAATGGTGTACCTGGGTAGAAAATTCTTAAAAATAAATGAAAGAAAAAACTAGTTTACCCTATTTTTTAGTGCTCCCTACGTTTATTTTAGTGATGTTGTTTATAGCCTATCCAATTTTTGACGTGTTCAGGTTAAGTTTTACCAATCTTTTTCTTCTTCGTCCTGGAATGGAAAAGTTTGTAGGTCTAAAAACTTTCATTATGGTATTTAGAGATCCAGTTTTCCTTCTTGTATTAAAGAATACTTTTATCTGGATGACCCTGGGGGCAGTTTTGTCTATGAGCATAGGAATGGCCATAGGATATTATCTTAGTTTCGATTTTAAGATAAATAGGATTTTACGAGCAGTGATACTTATACCATGGATACTTCCCTCTGTAGTATCGGCCACTACCTGGCAGTGGATGCTGAATGCACAATTTGGCATAATAAATGATATATTAAAAAAAATTGGATTTATTAAAGAGAGTATTCCCTGGTTGGGAGACCCCAAATTTGCTATTTATGCTCTTACCTTTGTTTTAGTTTGGAAAAATGTACCTTTAATAGCTCTTCTTCTCTCAGCAGCTATTCAAGGAGTATCTATTAGTTTGTTAGAAGCAGCAACTATAGATGGAGCCTCAGGATGGCAGAAATTCTGGCGAATAATTCTTCCCATAATAAACTACACATTTCTTATCCTGACCATTGTTGTTCTAATCTGGATCATTCAGGAGTTTGTTATAATTTGGGTTACGACTCAAGGAGGACCCGTAGATGCTACCCATATTTTGCCAACATATATATATCAGATGGCTTTTAATAATTACAGATTTGGTCGAGCAGCGGCGCTCTCAGTTATTAATATTCTGATACTGATAAGTGTAAGTTTTGTGTATTTGTGGCTATTTAAGAAAACAAACAGATAGGGGATTCATTAATCATGCATAAGAAAATTATAAGGAAGAAATTCTCAAAACTTGTTCTTATTAATTTAATAGGTATTATTATCTTTATGTTTGTTTTATTTCCGGTAATCTGGCTTGGTATAACCTCTTTTAAGTCTCATAGTGAGTTATACGCTCTTCCCATAAAGTATTTACCTGAAAAACCAACAGTAGAAGCCTACCGACAGATCTTTTCCAGAGCAACCTATGCAGGCCAGGCTCTTCCCTGGCAAAATTATCTTTTAAACAGTGCTTTTGTGGCAGTAATTTCTACTTTTATTGTTGTATGTTTTGCCTCCATGGCCGGTTATGGGTTTTCCAGATTTAAGTTCAGAGGAGATAAGGCTTTGCTTACCACTCTTATACTAACAAGAATGCTTCCTGGCCCAGCATTAATGGTACCTATCTATGTCATGATTAGCAGATATGGGTTGTGCGATAACCTTTGGGGTTTGGTGCTGGTATACACAGCTTTTGGTCTTCCCATCACTACCTGGCTTATTTCTGGATTCTTCAATGCTATTCCCAAAGAATTAGAAGAAGCGGCATTTATAGATGGGTGTTCCAGATTAAGGGCATTTTTCCATGTTATTTTACCTATGGGTTGGATAGGTATTATCTCTGTGGGGACTTATCATTTTGTTGGTTCTTGGTCAGAGTTTGCTTTTGCCTCTATTCTCCTGGAAAGTCAGAAGATAAGAACTGCCCCTGTAGGTTTAACTGACTTCATATTTCTTTTTGGCACGGCTTTCTTTAATAAAGTGGGTGCTGCAGGTATAACTATGGCTGTACCTATTGTTATTATGTTTCTTATTGTTCAACGACATTTTATTCGAGGATTTTTAGCCGGATCGCTTAAGGAGTAATCAAGATAATTCTACATCAAAAAGTAGAAGATAGCTCTAAATAATAAGAGGAAAGAATCTTTATTGATTAGAAAAGAAAGAATTTCTATAGGAATTTGGTTTAGCGCTTTTTAAGAATATTTGGGCTATTAGTTAGTCTCATCATAGGTGGTATAAAAAATGACCTCACGAGAAAGAATTTTAAAGACCCTAAGAGGTGAAAAAATTGATAGGGTTCCTATCTATGCTCCAGCCCCAGATGTTACTCAGTCAATTATTAATCCTTCGGGAATTGATGTATCATTTTCAGTTGCTTACCTTTTAATGAATGGCATTCCTGCTCTGGATGAATGGATAACTAAAGATTCCAATTATCTGGAAATTGTAAAATTGGTTGAGGCAAAATGTGAGAAGGTATGGACCTATGGATTCCCTGAATTTGACAGAAGATTTCTACTCATTCCTCGAGAATTTATAAAGATAGATAAAGTTGAAATGAAAAATGGTTCTTTTTTAATAAACTATCAGGTTAAAACTCCTAAGGGAGATTTAGAATATATCTGTGAAAAACAGAAGAACATTTCTACGGTTTGGGACAGAAAGTACCTGATTGAAGACAAAAAGGATGTGGAGAAAATTCTCTCTGTTCCTTATGAGTTTCAGAAACCAAATGTTGAGGATTTCTTTAAATATAAAGATAGAATTGAGCAAAAAGGTGGGTTGATGTATACCTTTGTAAGTACCCCCATGGTGTGCGTATCTCAACTTTTCCGATTTGGAGAATTTTTAATATGGTGTGCAACTGAAAAATCTACTATAGTAAAATTAATTGAAACTGCCTTTGAAAGAATATATCAACAATTAGAGTATCTTTTACAAAAAGGAGTTGGCCCTATATTTCATTTTGGAGGCTCAGAGCAAGCTACCCCTCCCATGATGTCTCCTGAGCTTTACGACGAATTTGTAGTAAAATATGATAGACAACTTTTTACTCTTGTTCATAAATATAACTGTTATGTGGCTGTCCATTGTCATGGCAGAATTAAAAGTGTTTTGGATAAAATGATAGACATGGGAGCGGATCTTACAGATCCTGTGGAGCCTCCTCCTAATGGAGACATTGAAATTGGGGAAGCAAAAAGATGGGTAAAGGGTAAAATAACCCTGGTAGGAAATATCGAATTTGAAGACTTAGAGCATTGCTCTTCAAAAGAAATTGATGAAAAGGTAAAAAAAGCTATACTTGAAGGAGGAAAGGAGAAGTTTATATTAGCTCCCTCAGCAGGTCCTATAACATTTGTTTCAAATAGACTAAAAGAAAATTGCATTCAATTCATTGAATCTGGAATTAGATACGGTCGGTTTTCTTAAAAAAATAAATTATATTTATTCTTGTAATATCTGTCTATGGTTGTTTAGTTACTGGTAGGTAAGGTACTATGTGATAGGAGGATGACTGTAATGAGTATTGCAAAGAAAACCCCAAAAGGCGTAATTTATTATAATCCGTCAAAGGCATATAAAGGATACACATTATTTGCTCCAGAAGGTGGATATGATACATGGTTAATTGATATGGAGGGACAGATTGTTTACCGTTGGCCATTAGCTCACAAACCGTGTTTTTTTAGTCGGCTTCTTCCTGACGGTAATTTACTTTATTGTGGTAGAGAGGAGAAAAATGTAAAAGGACCAAAGATTAATCTTTTTGATAAAGATCATAATATAGTTACTACCCTATGGTTTGGTGGTGCTCAATATATGGTAGAGGTAGATTCAAACAACAATTTAGTTTGGAAATATGAGGATCCTTTACTTAGTCATGATTTTTATCGTATGGGAAGTGGGAACACAATGCTCATCAAATATGTATATGTCCCTGATGATATAAAAAATGAGATTAAAGGAGGAATTCCTGCTGAACCAATGGCTCCTATGTGGTGTGATGCTCTTAATGAGGTTAATGCAGAAGGGGAAATAGTCTGGGAATGGTTAGCTTATGAGCATCTGGATCCTAAAATAGATATTATCTGTCCCTTGGAATTTCGATGTGAATGGACCCATATGAACACCTGTACTATTTTACCAAATGAGGATATTTTAGCTTCCTTTCGTCAGATTAATCTTATCTGTATTATTGATAAAAAAACTGGTGATATTAAATGGAGATGGGGACAGGAAGAATTAGCTCATCCACATGAGCCTACTATGCTGGACAACGGGAATATTTTGGTATTTGATAATGGAGCCCATCGTAGATTTTCTAAGTTTAATTATAGTCGGATATTAGAGGTTAATCCGAAGACTAATAAAATTGAGTGGGAATATAAGAGTGATCCACCATTTGCATTTTTTTCATCTTGCTGTGGAGGATGTCAACGACTTCCTAATGGTAATACCTTAATTACTGAAACTGAGACAGGACGTATCTTTGAGGTTACTTATAATGGAGAAACAGTATGGGAGTATATCTCTCCATTCTATGGTTCCTATACAGGTCAAACACTAAATAGTTTTATATATCGGGCTTATCGTTATGGGCCTAATTATAGTGGTTTAAAGGGGAAAGTATTAGATGCTGATAATTATCAATGGTTCAATGCGGTGTATGGACCGGAAGCTCTTAACGGAAATCACGAATTTTGTTAAGACCTAATTTAACAGTAATTAACTTAACTATACATCAGCGAAGTCTCGATAAAAAGCTGATTTGTTATTTGACAAAAGTGTAAAATTGTATTATAG
>JAUWJM010000075.1 GCA_030607715.1 Candidatus Aerophobota bacterium | reverse complement strand
TATCATGACAAATTACAGATGTGGGGATATGTTTTTATTCTTCCTACACTTGTATTTTTCTCAATTTTTTTAATCTTCCCAATGTTAAATTCCTTTCGTTTATCACTATTCAAGTGGAATTTAATTGGTCCAAAAGTATTTATTGGATTTGAAAACTTCTTAAAATTATTCAAAGGTAAAAGATTCTGGAATTCCTATTTTGTCACTTTGCATTTTACATTCTTAAATGTAATTATTATTACATTTATATCATTCTGGCTATCTATCGCACTTACCAGCAAACTGATTCGGTTTAAAAACGTTTTGCAGTCAATGATTTTTCTTCCTGTAGTATTGTGTATGGTAGCAATCGCTGTTGTCTGGCAATTTATGTTTCAGACTACCGGTTTATTATCAGTAATTTTTTTAAATATTTTTGGTTTAAATATTCCGTGGTTAACCTCTACAAAGATAACTCCATATTCAATGATTTTAGTAAATGTTTGGAAATACACAGGTTACTATAGTGTTATGTTTATTGCTGGTTTGTTAGATATCCCAGAAGTTTACTATGAAGCAGCAAAAATAGATGGGGCAGGGTTTTGGGGCCGATTGATACATATTACAATACCCTCATTAAAAAATACCTTAATTTTAGTTTTTGTATCTTGTGTAATATTTTCCTTTGGGACATTTGCTTTGCAGTTTGTTATGACAGAGGGAGGGCCAAGTAGATCTACTGAAGTGCTATCTCTGTTAATATATAAAGAAGCTTTTCAATATACCAAGTTTGGCTACTCAGCCGCAATTTCTGTAATTTACTTTGTTACTTTATTAATCTTTTCAGTTATGCAACTAAGAGTCTTTAAATCAGGAACAATTTAAATAATGGAGGCAGAGATAAAAATTGGCAATTTCAAACAGAGTTAAGATAAGAATAGTTAGAATTGTTTTATATATAACTTTGATTACTGTAGGATTTATCTTTATATTTCCATTTATCTGGATGGTACTTTCATCATTTAAATTAAATAAGGATGTTCTATCAATTCCCATAAAACTTTTCCCTCCTACCTGGAATTTTAAAAGCTACTATAATGCTTTTCACTACTCAGATTACGATTTCCTAAGGTATTTTTTAAATAGTTTTATTGTAGCTATATTTGCAGTTTTATTGTGTTTATTTTTATCAACCACTGCGGGCTATGGATTTGCAAAATACAAATTTAAAGGAAATAATCTACTTTTTACTATAGTTCTATCTACAATTATGATTCCCTTCCAAGCAATAATTGTTCCACTATTTATTCTTGTAAGAAATATTTGGATGCAAAACTCGTACTTAGGTTTAATAATTCCTGAAGGACTTACAGCTTTTGGTATTTTCTTAATGAGACAGTTTTTTTACTCAATACCAGATGAGGTAATTGAATCGGCAAGAATTGATGGGGCTAATGAATGGTGTATTTTTTGTAGGATTTCACTGCCAATGGCAAAAATGGCGGTTTTAGCCTTAACTATTTTCCATGTACAGTGGGTATGGAATCTTTTAA
The DNA here is from genome assembly GCA_030607715.1 of Candidatus Aerophobota bacterium. The sequence continues at coordinate 6,208 of JAUWJM010000075.1, read as the reverse complement.
TCTGGCCCTTAGTAGTTATATCAACACCTGAGATGCGCACTCTTCCACAGGCAATAGCCCTATTTGTTGGAGTTTATTTTACACCATATCCAGAACAATTAGCGATTAGTGTAAGTGCGTGTTTACCTATTCTAATTTTATTTCTCTTCTTATCTAAAAATTTTGTGCAAGGTATTACTCTGACAGGTTTAAAAAAATAAAGTAAAAATAAAGTAGCTTCATATACGTTAAATTGCAATTTGTACAAGAAAGGAGTATGAGATTATGAATAATGATAAACGTGAAGTAAGATTTGAACTATTAAGGCCTGGGCAACTAATAGAAGAGAGAAAGCGATGTCCATTAATTTTCATATCGGTAGCACCTTTGGAATATCATGGTCCTCATCTACCATTAGGGACGGATCCAATAAATGCCACTTTTTGTGCTCTTGAGACTTGCAGAAGAATTGGGAAAGGAGTTGTGCTTCCCACAATTTATTTTGGTACAGAAAGGGAAAGACCTCCATGGATGGCGGAAAGCCTTGGATTTAAATCCACTGACTGGGTTGTGGGAATGGATTTTCCAACAGCTTTGTGGAAAAGTCATTATTATCAAGAGCATATATTCGCTCTTGTTTTAGCAAGCAAAGTTGAGATGTTGATTAATCACGGTTACAAAGTAATTGTAATTGTAAATGGCCATGGGGCTGTTAACCAGTTGGAAACTATTGATAGATTATCTAAACACTATTCTCATACCAGTGATTGTTTAGTAATATGGAGTTTATCATTTCCAGATGAGATAACCAAAGGTGGTCTGGCAGGACATGCTGACGTATATGAAACTTCATTAATGATGTATTGTCAAAAACTTTACGGTTCAAATTCTATAGTTGATCTCACAACCTTACCAGAAAAAAGCGTATCTATCCATTATCCAGATTTTTCAATAGTTGATGGAGCAGGATTTAGCAAGAACCCAAGTCCTGAAAAAGTTGTAAAGACTGATCCAAGAGATGCTAATGAAGATATGGGGAAAGAGATCTTTGAGAATATTGTGAAAAAATTCATTAAAATCACAAAAGATGCTTTAAAGAAAAAAGGGTTGCTATGAGAAATAAAGGTCTAATCTGAGATTAAAAAAGTTATTTAAAGTCCAATTATATAAAGGTAATTTAAGTTAAGGGTTGGTCAAATCCTAATCACTTTAGGTATTTTTGAGAAAGTTGGTTATTACTTTAATTGAAGATTTTAGAAGACTAAAAAATGAGCAATTATACGCCACGAGACAGAATACTTACAACTTTGAAGCATAAAGAACCTGACTGCATTCCCTATGATTTAGGAGGGATGAGTATTACTGGAATCCACTCCATAGCCTATAAAAACTTGCTATCCTATTTAGGTAAAGATTATCTGTTGGAAAGAAAACAAGAAGGGTGGTACTATGAGAAATTACAAGGACTGGCAAGGATAGATGAGGAAATTAAACAAGAGCTGAAAGTCGACACTCGTGGAGCTAAATTTAAAAATTCATCAGTTTGGGAACTTAAGATTAAGGAAACAGAAAATAGGAAAACTTTTGTTGACGAATTAGGTTGTCTATGGATTAGTTCAGCGGATGGATATTATTTTGATCAAAGACCAGGAAAATCCCATCCTTTAACTGGTTCAATCACGGTTGAGGATATTAAGAATTATCCTTGGCCCAACTCGAGAGATACAGCAAGGGTAAAAAATTTAAGAAGTGAGTTAAAGAAATTAAGGGATATCGGTTATGCTATTATAATAGAAGCTCCCTTTAATGGGATATTTTCTTTGGGATTTCGAATGCGCGGATATTCAAACTTCTATGAGGATTTAGGAGGTAATCAGTCTTTAGCCTGCAGTTTAATGGATAAACTTACTGATCTTAAGATAAACTTCTGGGATATGGCTTTAGAAGAAATAGGGGATCTTATTGATGTTATTGTTGAACTGGATGATTTGGGAAGTCAATGTGGAACGTTAATTTCCCCTGAGATGTATAGAAAATTAGTGAAACCAAGGCATAAAAAACTTTTTTCATTTACAAAGAAGAAAGCTCCTAACTCATATCTCCTTTTGCATTCTGATGGTTCGCTCTATGACATAATACCTGATTTGATCGAGATAGGTGTAGACATATTAAACCCTGTACAGGTGAATGCAGCAAAAATGGATTCGGCAAAGCTAAAAAGAGAATTTGGAAACTCCATAAGTTTTTGGGGAGGAGGCGTAGATACACAAAATGTATTAGGAAAGGCAACTCCAGGTGAGGTGAAAAGTGAGGTTAAAAAACGAATAGACGATCTTGCTCCAGGTGGAGGATATATATTTGCAGCCATTCACAATGTTCAGGCTGATGTTTCTCCAAAAAACTTTATGGCAATGTGGGAAACTTTTCAGGAACACAAAAGATATTAAATACATGATTAGGGAAGGGATAAAAATCATTAATGGGCTTAAATTTGATGAGGATAGAGCCTTTGGAGCAATAAACCTTCGTCGGGCATTTAACCAGGTAGATATATTGGAAAAAGGAGACTATGGTCAAAATGGTGAGTTTATTGGACTGGATGTAAAGGCACTAAGAACTCAGAGAAAAGAGAAATCCTTAGAGCATCTTAAAAACAGTCGGGAGATATTTCTTAAGTTGTTAGAGGTAGTTAGAACTATTAACTGTAAAAAAATGCAGGAATATATTGAGGAAAGAGATTATGAGAGGATGGAGCTTTATATCCTAAAGAGTTTAATGGGTTTCAGGCTAAAAATAGTAGCCGTAACTTTTAAGTTGCGCAAAGAAATGTTATTGCATGCAAACGTAGGCTCTGAGCCTCGCGGCTACTTAAGGAGAACAAGATGCAAAAGATTAAGGTAGGGGTAATTGGGGCAGGGTTAATGGGACCTATCCACATTGAAGCCTTGCGAAGACTTGGTTTTGTAGAAGTAGTTGCCCTGTGTGATAGCGATCAAAAAAGGGTGAAAGAGGAAGCAAAAAAACTCAATATTTCCAAAACATATATGGATTACCAAAAGCTTTTAGAGGATGAGGAAATTGAGGTAATTCACAATTGCACCCCAAATTTTATGCACTTTGAGGTAAATAAGAGGGTAATGGAAGCAGGGAAAAAGCTTATCTCTGAAAAGCCTTTAGGTATGAACTCATTAGAAAGCGAAAGGTTAGTTGAGATAGCTAAAAAGACAGGTTCATTTAATGCCATTAATTTTAATTATAGATACTTTCCTCTTAATCAACAGGTGAGGGCTATGATTTCAAAGGGTGAGCTTGGGAAGATAAATATAATTCAGGGATGCTATCTACAGGATTGGCTGTTATACGATACAGATTATAACTGGCGCTTAGATCCAGAAGTGGGAGGAAAATCCTTTGCTGTTTCAGATTTAGGTAGTCATTGGCTGGATTTAATTCAATATATTACAGGTTTAAAAATTACAGCTATTTTTGCTGATTTAAGAACGATTATTCCAACAAGAAAATATCCTAAAAGAGAGGGGGAGGTATTAACTTTTGCTAAAAGAAAACTTAAGAAAGAGAATTATGTAGAAAAGGAGATAAAGACAGAGGATTATGCCAGCCTTCTTTTAGGATTTAATAATGGTGCCAGAGGTGCATTCACTACATCCCAGCTTTGCCCGGGAAGAAAGTGTCGGATTTTTTATGAAATTGATGGCTCAAAATGTGCTGTATCCTGGAATCATGAAAAGGCAAATCAGCTTTGGATTGGATATAGAGATAAGGCTAACGAGGTGTTGTTAAGGGATCCCACCTTAATGCATAAGGAGGCGAGAGCGTATGCTCATTATCCGGGAGGTCATGATGAGGGATGGCCGGATGATATAAAAAATATCTTTAACAATATCTATCAATTTATAAGGGATGGAAAGGATATCTTTAAAGATAAGCCAAATTTTCCTACCTTTATAGATGGCCATAATGCAATGTTATTAGTTTCTGCAGCGTTGAAAAGCAACAGGGAGCAAAGATGGGTAGAAATTAAGGGGAATTAGTTTGCAGAGTTAAAGGTTTTTACTTGTAATTTGTTGAAAGGGGTTATTCATAAATTTTACCTTTGAGTAAAAGCCATTTTTCAAATACAGGATCAGTGATTACATACTTGCCTCTTTCTTTTTTTTCAACTATACCCTTGTTTACTAAATAATTTAAGTATCTACCAGTGATATTCATATCTTCGTTTATTTGTCTGGATATCTGAGAAAGACGTTCTGTATCAGTTTTTGCCAGGCAGATCAATACTCCTCTTTCTCTGGAGCTTAGATTTTCCAGCATTTCAGTAAAAATTAAGTCTCCTTCTTCTCTTAAGAATTCTTGCAGGACTTTTTCCATTGTTTGTAGATTTATTTCCTTTGTTTGCTGCTGCAAAAGCTTTTTCCCTATACACTGAATATAAAAGGGAATACCTTTAGTTTGAGCAAAGAGATAATCAATCGCCTGCGGGGTTAATTCACCCTCAATGTTGCTTTTTAAAAGTAAATAAACATCTTTCCTTTTAAAAGGAGCAATATTTTTTATGATTAGTTGTCTATAGAAGGGGGAGGAGGAAGATAACACAGCCGTTTCCATAGTTTTACGAATAGAGCCAGAGATACAAAGGATGGCATTTTTGTATTCCTCATTTATAGTTCTAACTACTCTGATTATACCTTCTCCAAGTTTATTTTTATTTTTTAATTCCATTATAGTAGGAAACTCATCAATAATTAAAATACATCTGGTTTTAGTGTTTAAAGCCAGATACTCCGGAAGCCTGAATACTTCTCTTATTAACTCAGCGATATACTCCTGAGTTGGATTCTTTCTCTCCAGGATAATCTCTACTTCATCAAAGATACGTAGATGAAGCTCAGTAGTTTTGAGAATGGAAATTATAGTTTTTGCAGGTAATTTAACAGCATTTCTTATTTTGTATTTTAAGGATAGCTCATTTCGATAAGATTCGATTATACGGTGGGAGAAAAGATATACAAATTCCTTTCCTGTTTTTTCAATTAGCTCCCACATAGAAAAATAAATGGGTACTATCCCCTTTTTCCCCTTGAGTATTCTCTCTACTTCTCTTAATATGGAAGTTTTACCCACTCTTCTGGGCCCAATCAAAGCAAATCCCATCCTTAATCCAGGTGAGGTAAGAGTTTCCACCATTTCGGAAACTATCTTCTCTCTGTTAAAAAAATCCTCATCTAAGGCTGGCTTAAGAGTAAAGGACACTTCTTTCTCCTCTCCACATTTTTGTAGAGTTTTTACTATAGAGGTAAAAAATTAATAGGTTAGCTTCAACCTACATTGCTTATGAGATTGAAGCTAACCTATTTTTATAAACTATTATTTTTTCTTTTCTTTCTTCTCTTCTTTCTTTGGAGCCTCCTCCTTAGCAGCTTTCCCTTCTCGCATTTCTGCTTTAAATACTACGGTAGTTAAAAGCTCAATTAAAAAGCCAAAAATTATCCCTATAACTATTGTAAGTATGAATCCTGTTCCCCATCCGCGTCCTGCCCAGACAGCCCCAAAACTTGAAGGAAGGCTGATTATCAATCCTATTAAAAATCCGTGAATCCACCATCTAATCTTCCAGGCACTTATACCAATTATAAAACCCATAACTGTGAATAAGAGGATAATAGTCACTATACCAGAAGCAGGAACTGCTCCACCTATCATCGCTAAAGCCCAAGAAATAAATCCAAATATTATCCCCCAGATAGTTGTACAAACCACCCTTTTTTGATAAAGCATTCTTTTTCACCTCCTTGCTAATTTTTATAGTTTCAAAATTATTTTTAGATAAGAATTCTGGTAGCGGTGCAGGGATTCGAACCCCGGACCCCACGGGTATGAGCCGTGTGCTCTCGCCAGCTGAGCTACACCGCCATAACAAATTTTTAAAATGATAAATTCTCTTAAGAAATCTCAAAGAAGTTAATGTTTTGTTTGCTGATATTTCAAAAAGAGTGCTTTATCAAATTTTAAAAATAAAAAAATCTGGGTGCGGGGATCGGATTCGAACCGATGACCTCCGGGTTATGAGCCCGACGAGCTACCTGACTGCTCCACCCCGCTATCTTTCTTTATCTCTATTTTAAAAAAAAACAATATAAAGTCAAGGAGGAAAAAATTTAGTGCCGGAGGCCGGACTTGAACCGGCACGGATAAAATTATCCAGTGGATT
>JAUWJM010000040.1 GCA_030607715.1 Candidatus Aerophobota bacterium | reverse complement strand
TTTTTAGAAAGAGTAGAGTCTTCTTCGTAAAGTTTATGAAAATAAGACCAGACAATCACTAAACTTGCAACTTTAGTTTTACCAGAACCTGTTGCCATCTTTACAACATATCTTGGCCAGTTCTCATCAAACATCCCTGTACTCACTCTACCCGAAGAATCAAATTTTAAAAGTTCATATTTATCCTTTGCTTTTGCCATTTCATAAAGATATATGATTGATTCAATGGCTTCTCTTTGAGCAAAATAGTACTGCAATTTATCTCTTTGCCTTTCTTTTTCTACCCAATGCTCAATATTAAACCAGAAATTGAGCAAGGCTTTAGAGATTTTGCTTGCACCATCGTAATTTTTATCTCTCCAATCCTTAACAAATTTCCTGATTTTATGAACTAAGGGAGGTAGTAACTTCTCATAAGCAGTTTGGAATAAATCATCCTGCCCAGGAACCCAACGAATGTCAGGGTTCATTATTTCAAAAGGATTGGTTATGAACTTATCTTTTTTGTTTATTTTGTTCATAGGCTACTCCCTTTTATACTCAAAAAATTTATTCCTCATTCGGAATATACACAAGTAGGTCGCCGACGGAGCAGTTTAAAGCTTTACAAAGTTTGTTAAGAACCTCATAAGTTATCTGTTTTGCGCCTGTGCCACCATTTTTGCCCATCTTAGAGAGGGCATTAACAGAAATTCCTGTTATTTTACTCAACTTGGTGTAATTCAGATCCCGTTCAGCTAAGAGTATCTTTAATCTATTCTTTATCATTTCCACCCCTAAGCATCTTTATTATATTAAAGTTTAGCATTTTTACAATTACAATTGTATAAAATCACTTGACAAATATAAAAACATGCGATAAAATTACAATAGGAGATATAAATAATTAACTTATAAAACGATTATATACAACAACAATTATAATCACAAAACATTATTAGTCAATAACAAAATTTTCTTGAAAAAGGAGGTGAAAATGCGATGATCCTACTGTGTTGGAGGAGAAAGTACACGAGTGAGTTAGATAAGCGTAGGCTCGCCACCAAAGCAATTGGCCAGATCATTCCCATATTTCCCAAATTGCACAAGGCTATAACAGCAATAAGTAAAAATATCAAAGTAGAAACTCGGTTAATATTGAAGTAGGGGGCAGCTGCTAAGCCTCGCGAAAGGAACAAAACAACTGCCCATGCAAGGGACCCGGAGACCCCATGCAGTTCTATTTTAACAAATGGTGACTTCGGGGTCAAGAACCCTGGAGAAAAAATGTCAGATTATTAATACCAGCTATCTTGATAGATTTCTGTCATCCGTTGAGGAGCTGTCCTGATGACGATGTTCGCAGATCCATTCACCATTATTGATTGACATGATGGGAAAAAGTGGTATATAATCGGTAGTTGTGCAGATAGATTCTCGATGGCCATCCTTGTGCAATAGTAACTTGCCCCAAACCGAGACATCCATTCAGTCTATCCAGTTGCTGTTGGTAGAACCCTATTAACTAAACTCCATTCTAATAGAAATAGAATCCTCTGTCGTTACTACTTTACTGTGTAGAGGGGGATAATTAGAAAGTAAGGATGAATACAAACTAAAATTTCTGCATAGAAAAGCTGAAGAAGGAAAAAATTAAATTAATGCAATATACTGCCTTAGGCGATGTAAGAAAATTTATAAAAAGAATTTATAAAGAATTTAAAAGTCACATTTCGAGATGTTAGCACAACGATGGTTTACACCCATGCATTGAATCGTGGAAGAAGAGGAGTTCTTAAGTCCAGTAGATAGACTTTTGAATTCAATACCATAGGAGGAATCTGCTTATACTGCAAAATGCAATATAAGCAGGACTAAAATTATGCGTTATTTTTACCATAACAGCATGGTATAATTGGACCTATGTGTTTATTGTTTGAAATATTTAAAAGTCTTATACTGCAAAAATTGCAATATTTGTCAGATTACTTAGGCTGTCTAATACATGTTAGACATCTATAATAAATTATGATGGTATCGAAGAAAGTTTTTCTTTAGATTCACAGGAGGTACCTATTGGAATTTACACTATATCGAAGAGTTTTAGTAACGTTGTTTTGTGCACTTTTTATAATCTGTTCATTGCCACATATTGCAGCTTCTGAAAATAATGAGCCTTCACTAAATGAATTATTTCAAAGCTTCCGATTTGGAATCGTTCATATTGGACTGTTATCAACAGGCGAAAAGGAAGATGCTTTAACCATTGAAAAGTGGCTGGGCACTGGATTTGTTGTAGACTCGGAATGTACTTTTATAACCGCCAAACATGTTTTACTCAATGTTGATAAACAAAGGGTTGCTATCAGGTTTCAACTTCCATCAGATTTATCAAAAGTCCGCACTTTAAAGGTGGATGTCGTCTATGAGGATAAGACTCGCGATTTAGCTTTCCTCAAAATCTACAAATTTAACAATCAACCTTGTAATTCAGGTAGGCTACATATTTTCCCCCTTTTGGAAAAAGAAAATTTTCAGTCCTTAGTTGGAGAAGAAATATTGATAATTGGGTATCCTGTTATTGCTAATAAGAATATTGATATACCGATTGTCAGGAATGGCATTATCTCCTCTAACGAAATTAAGTGGTCTTCAGAGACTATGCTCCTTCTTGATCTTTTGGGAGTGCCTGGGTTTAGTGGTAGCCCTGTAATCTTGCGCCAGAGTGGACATGTTGTTGGGGTGGTATATGGTCCAGGACCAACACAACATGCCTTTGGTTTTGAATGGGCAACACCATTTTATAAAGGTGACTATGATACGATTATGTCCCAAACAATAAATAAATGATGTAAAAACAGATTAATGTCTAACAAAGGCATGCAACGGACGCGGCTTAACGCCGCGTCAATGATGCCCATCGTTATACAGGAGAAAAGAAAAATTGAAAATTAGAGAAGAAAAAGAAGCAGACATAGAAGAGAATGAACAAATTAATACTATCCGATATCAACTTTTACATAGAACAGCATCTGCGATAATTGAAGCGAAAAAGTTTAAAACAAGGAACGCTTTAACGCTGGTTCATTCTTTTAGCAAAAGCAATGAATGGTTTGACGATTATAGTCAATTTTTAGCTTTATTTGGTTTAAATGCAAAGGTAGATTCTTTAGTGTTTGCTAAAAATGTCAATGGAATAGATTCATATCTTAGTTGGGTAAAAGGAGACGAGAAGCACTTGGATAAATGAATATGGAGAAATTTTTAAGGTTTATATAATTCAGGGAGTTTAACTGTGTTTGGTAGAACGAATAAGTGTTTAAAAAAAGTGTATAAGAATGCTAATAAGAATAAGGATGAGCAAATTGAATTTGATGACTCCAAAAAGTTCATTCTCTTTAGTGATTGTCACAGAGGTGATGGTAGCTGGGCTGATGATTTTGCACATAATGCAAACCTTTTCTCTTATGCATTAGATTACTACTATAGTAATGGATTTACATATATCGAAATTGGTGACGGTGATGAGTTGTGGGAAAATAAGAGCTTTAAAAATATTATAGAAGCACACAGAAATATATTCTCGAAAATGAGTAAGTTCTATGAGCAGGGGCACCTATACCTTATTTGGGGAAATCATAATAGAAAATAGAAAAGCTCTACGGAATGTCAAAAAAACTTATCTCAATATTATGATGAGCGTGATGGCAAAGATAAACCACTATTTGAAGGTATAACTGTACACGAAGGGTTAATTCTTCGATATTCAAAAACTGGCCATACAATTTTTACCATTCATGGACATCAAGCAGACTCCCTCAATGACTCCCTTTGGTGGTTTAGTAGATTTTTTGTAAGAAATTTCTGGAAGTTTCTTCAATTAGGTGGAACTAAAGACCCTACCAGTCCAGCCAAGAATTTCAAACAGCGCAATAAAATTGAAAAAAAGCTCATAGACTGGGCAGAAAAAAATAAACAAATGCTTATTGCAGGACACACTCATCGTTCTGTATTTCCTGCTCCGGGAAAACCACCATACTTCAATACTGGCAGTTGTGTTCATCCCCGATGTATCATAGGAATTGAAATTGAAAAGGGTAATGTAACCCTTGTTAAATGGCATATTGACGTAAAACAAAATGATAAAGGTGTACTGTTTATTGACAGAAAGGAGTTAGTGGGGCCCAAAAGATTAGAGGATTTTTTTAACAAAATATAGTTTATTTTAGGTTGAAAAGTAGATATGGGAGATGAAATCAGATGCAGTGATGAGATCGCCAAAATATAGCACACTACTTTTTTTCTTGAAAGTGCAGAAATTAGGTTGGCAGTTTTTATTTGTATGTCTATAACCAAAAAAATAAAGAAGGAGGTTAACCTCCTTCTTTCATGGCAATGAAACCAAATTTGTTATCAACATTGAGGTAAATTGGCTCCCCTTTATGGACGATTTTTCAAACACATAAAAGAGGCGGATGTTTGCTCGTCCGCCTCGCTCTTTTCCGCTCGGCAAACTCGCTCCCCATCCAACCGTCGTCCCGCAGGGACTTCGCCAAATTCTTCGGCTCGTCCTGTGTGACAGGCTCGGTAAACGCTCCAATGCGGTAGGTATCCTTTAGGTAGATAGAAAATATCAACCCCAATCTCCTCTTTTCCATAGGAAATTGACTTGATGAGATATTGAAACAGGTGAGGTCTGTCAGCAGGCTCTATCTGGTCAATCTTTTTAGTAAAATCTTTTAATGTATCAAGAACAATTTTTGCCTCAAATTTTTCCTGTCCCTCTTTTTGAATTGAAAGCCTTACCCCTTCTAAATCAAATTCTAAAACCTTCTTTTTATTTTCCAGATTCTCTAATTCCTTTTTGATGGAAGGGAATTTTTTTACCCTCACCCTCTGAAAGAAAATTGATGAGATTGTGGATAAAGTACTTGACTTTTCTCCTAATATTGAGTATCATATATTAGCAATGATTGGTAAAGATAAGTAAGGAGAGTTGAATATGGATAAATGGTTAACTCTTGAACAGATTGCTGAATATTTGCAGATGAGCACATCTTCAATTTATAAGATGGCTCAAACAGGGAAGATTCCATCTTATAAGGTTGGCAGGCAGTGGAGATTTAAGAAGGAAGAGATTGACTCATGGGTTGAGAAAAAAAAGACTAAAAAGAAATAGACATATGACTGAGAAAGAAATAATCCGTTTGTTAGAAAAGGGAGAAACTCATAAGGTTGAATATAAGTCATCTTTATCTGATACAGACAGGATTATCGAGGTGGTCTGCGCTTTTGCCAACACTGAAGGTGGAGTAGTTTTGATTGGAATCAAAGAAGAAAAATGAAATATAAGAGATCAGGTTACCGGGGTGGATATAGGTAAGGAAACTATTGGCAGATTAGCAAATAGAATCATAGACAAAACTGACCCTCCCATATACCCCAATATAGAAGTTGTCGAGGTTTTCGGGAAGGATGTTATTATAACAGAAGTGGCAGAAGGTAGGGATAAGCCATATACTGCATCTGCTAAACCCTTCATTAGAGTAGGCGATGTAACAAAACAGATGAAAAGGTCTGAATATGAAAAAATGCTTATTGATAAAAGTAAGACAAAACTTCGGTTTGATACTCAAATTTGTGAGGGTTCAAACTTAAAAGACATCGATGAGAAAAGAGTAAGGTGGTTCTTAAAGAGAACAAAGGCTGAAAGAAACTTGGATATAAATATAGCCATACCCATAAAAGAAGCTATGCACAGATTAAAACTGACGCATAATGGAAGGTTAACCAATGCAGCGATCCTGATGTTTGGCGATGATCCTCAAAAATTCTTCATACAAGCACGGATAAGATGTGCAAGGTTCAAAGGAATAATAGCTCAGGATTTCATCGATATGAAGGTCATAGATGGAAATATAATTGACCAGATTAATAATGCTGAAAAGTTTGTTTTATCTCATATCAAAAAGGCTGCCAGAATCGTCATGTTTGAACGTCAGGAAGTCTGGGAATATCCTCCAGAAGCTTTAAGAGAGGCAATAGTAAATGCTGTCTGCCATAGAGATTATTTTTCAACCGGCAATGTCCAGATAGGAGTCTATGATGACAGGGTGGAAATATGGAATCCTGGTAAATTACCAGAGCCTCTAACACCAGCTATGTTAAAGGGGGAACATCAATCAATTCCAAGAAATCCATTAATTGCAAATACATTATTTCTGATAAGATATATCGAGCAATGGGGTAAAGGGACAAATAAGATTATTGAATGGTGCAAGGAACAAGGATTAAAAGAACCCGACTTTGAGGAGAGTGGAGGTAGTTTTGTAGTTAGATTTCCAGTACCAGAAAATATTCTGGAGTTAGTGCCTGATAAAAGAAGGTTGAATCTTAAGGAATTAGGTTTGAACGAGAGACAAATAGAAGCTTTGAAAATGATGGTAAACAATAAAAGAGTCTTTACTAATACTCTTTATCAACAAATTTTTAACGTATCAAGGAGAACTGCTCTAAGGGACCTCAAGGGGTTAGTTCAGTTAAATCAAGCAAGGATGATAGGCATTGGTAAGGGGGCTAAGTATAAAGCAATGTAAAGTTAGACATGGCGCATAAACAAGAAATGTGGCGTATAAGATGGCGCATATTTGAATGGCGCAAAACTGATGAAACTGGCTCATAAAATGGCGTATAACTGTCATGATGACTAATATGAACTTATATCCTAACAGAAGGAAGGAATCATAAAGTGTGCAATTTACACAAGGGTGTCAACAGATAATCAAGCTGAAAAAGAATATAACTCCTGTGAGGCTCAGGGAGAGAAAATAAAGGCTTATATAAGAAGTCAGGAAAATCTGAAACTCTATAAAGTTTATAGTGATCCCAGAGGCAATGTTTTTAAAGGCTCAAAGTTTAAAAAAAGTAAGAGTGAGACAGGAAACAAAAATTAATCATACCTATCCTTTAGGTGGGCTTTTAGGGTGTGCAGAATGCGGCTCGATAATGACACCAACCTACACCAAAAACTGGCAGAGGGATGGCAAAAATCCAAGATTTACCTATTACTATCGTTGCACCAAAACCTATAAACATAGCTGGGATAGTTGTAATATAAAATCGGTCAATGCGGATAAGATTAAAGAAACTAGCCGGGATGAAAGGGCTATATACTCTTTGGTGAAAAAGATAAACATAGATGAAGAAGAAAGGTTATCACCTATTAAGCAGGTAATGTCAAAAGTTTTATGGTAAATATGAAAAATAAATGCAAAGAATTTACCCAGGAGGTAAAAATGAAAAAGTATATTTTACTGTCTGGTATCGCATTAGCAATTATTTTGGTGTTAACTGGGCGCAACTACAACACAGAAAGGGCCAAATACGAAGGACAAGCAAGGCTAATAACCTTAGAGCAGGCAAAACTTATCACTCATACTACCAGTGGAATTATCTCACCGGATACAAGTATTGCTGTTAGATTTCAAAAGAATCAGGTCCTAAAAACCCAACTTAATGTGCCACTTAAAAAAAAGGTTTTCCTGTTTAATCCTAAAATAGACGGGATTGCTATGTGGGTGGACCAAAGAACATTGGTTTTTCAGCCAAATAGTAACCTTAAGATGAGGCAAACTTATACCGGATCTCTTGATCTGGAAAAACTATTTCCCAATCTATATAATTTAAAAGTAAAATCCATTGTAATTAAATTTGAAACCTCCGGCCGAGAAATATCAGATTTAGAGGCAAATTTTGAATTAGCTAATAAGTCTTCCCTTGAAAAAGTTATTCTCAAAGGAAGACTAATATTTAATCAAGATGTGGATATTGAAACGGTAAAAAAAGCAGTAATATTATGTGAGGAGGCAAATAACTCACATATCACTAAAAAGTTGACTTTTTCCGGTCCAGACAAAGGCAAGGAATTTTCATTTGAGTCGGCAATTGTTACCAGGACAGATAAAGGAAGAACATTTGCCTTAATAGTTGAAAAAGAAAAACTGGAACTATCTAAGGAGAAAGAAGAGAAATATTACCTTCCTCCTTTGAAGGATTTTACCCTAAAAAAAATAGAAAAAGAGATTCAAGGCAAGAACTTAAATATTAAAGTAACTTTCTCTGATGAATTGAGTTCTGAAGAAAACTATGAAGGGTTTATCCAGATAAAGCCTTTTTTGAATTTTAAGCTGAAAAATATGGGTAAGAACTTAATAATAACCGGAGATTTTAAACATGGCCAGGAATATGAGATTAAAATAATTAAAGGGCTAAAAAACAAATGGGGAACAAAATTATTAGAAGAAAAAGTGGCAAATGTCAAATTTCCCAATATGAAACCTAAGATAGAATTTACCCATTCAGGAGTATTTTTGCCCTGCACCTATATGAAAAAGATCTTTTTTAAGACGGTAAACGTTGAAAAAGTGAAAATATGTGTAAAAAGAGTCTTTGAAGATAATCTTGGAATTCTGTTGCAGACCAGTAATTTAAATGGTCAAAAGGATCGACATTTTAGATATAGCAGTTATGAGTTCAGGAGGGTAGGAGTTACTGTCACAGAAAAAGAGTTAAACATTATAGAAAAAGAATCAGACATTGAAAAAATTGAAAATAAATGGTTACAATCCGAACTTGATTTTGAAGAGATGTTTAAGAATAAAGATAAAGGGGTATATATTATCGAGCTTAGTTTTGATAAGGAGAATATACTGTATGAATTTCCTGAGGACTGGAGTTCCTGGGAGTGTAGACAATATATCTATACTAATGGAGTGGCTGTAAAACCTGTGATTTTAAGCGATATAGCTCTGTTAGCTAAACAAAGTAAAAATAGATTGATTGTTTTTGCTACTGATGTGATTAGTACTGAACCATTGAAAGGCGTAAAAATAAAATTAAAATCCTATCAAAATCAAGTTATTGCCAAAGCTGAAACTGATAATACCGGGAGATGTGAATTAATAAAAAAAGATGGATTTTATATTGAAGCAGAATACAAAGATCAACGTTCTGTTTTAAAATTCAGTGATGACAGATTAGATGACTCCTGTTTTGATACTGGAGGCTTAGTTGAGTCTGATTCAGGGCTAAAAGCTTTTATTTATACGGAAAGGGGTGTTTACCGACCAGGAGATACTATAAACCTTTCGGTTATTGCCCGTAATCAAGAAAATACTTTTCCAGAGAATCATCCTGTTATCTTAAGAGTTTTTAATCCCAGAAACCGCAAAATAATTGAGAAGACTATTAAAAAAGGTAGCGATGGGTTTTATTCCTTCAAGTTTAAAACGGATGGAGATGCTCTTACAGGTGATTGGAGAGCAGAGCTTAAGATTGGGAGTAGTGATTTTTACCATCCACTAAAAATAGAAACTGTCGTTCCCTATAGATTAAAGGTGAGTATTGAAAGTAAAGAGAAAAGGATCAGTTTAAAAGATAGAGAAATAAAGGCAACTATTAAAGCCCAATACCTTTTTGGAAATCCTGCCTCTAATCTTGACAGTGAGACAGTTGTAAAAATAGAACCCTATGAAGTGAAATTTGATAAGTATAGAGCATTTTATTTCACAAACCAGGGGATAGATTTTAAAACCATTACCAGTCCTATGTTTGAATCAAAGCTCAACAAAAATGGAGAAACTAATATTAAATGGCAATTGCCCGAGATTGATAAAGCCCCTTCAGGACTTAGGGCTGTTATTGAAGCCAAGGTCCTGGAAAAAGGAGGAAGGCCGGTTCCTCAAGAAAAGATTATACCCATTGATTTATATAAGTGCTATGTTGGAATTCAGGGGCCAAAAGAGAAATACGTACCGATTGGTTCACCAATAAATTTAAAAACAATTTTGGTTTCCGATAAAGGTGAAATAGTCCCGGATAGAAAATTAAATTATAGAGTTTACCAGGGACAATCTTACTGGTGGTGGGATTATGATAGTCAAGCAGAATTCAAAAAACATTTTAAGAGTGATTATTCTACAGAACTGGTAAGATCAGGGACCATAACTTCAAGTTCAGAACCTATCTCTATTGCCTATACTCCGGAAAACTATGGCGAAGTTCTTATTGAAGTTCAGGATGAGGCTAACGGTCATACAGCAGCCTATTTCTGTGATGTTTATGCCTGGGCAGGCGAATCAGGAGGAAAAGATGCAGATATTTTGAAAATGAAAACAGATAAAAAGGTGTATAGATACAAAGATATTGCTAAAGTAATCTGCCAGACTCCAGAAAAAGGACAGGCTCTAATCTCCATAGAAAAAGGGGGAAAAATTCTTAAAGCTTATTGGAAAAAACTGAAAGGAACGGAAACTATTATAGAAGTTCCTATTACCAAGCAGATGCTACCAACGGTTTATGTGAGTATATCTGTGATTCAACCTCACAGTCAAACCAAGAATGATAAACCTATAAGAATGTATGGCGTTGTTCCTCTTAATGTTGAAGAAAAAGGAACTCATCTGAATTTTTCTATTAAAGCTCCCAGGGAAATAAATCCAGGAAAAGAGTTTGAAGTAGAAATTAAAACCCTGGATTTATTACCTGCTCAATTTACGGTGACAGTAGTTGATGAAGGGTTGTTAGATTTAACCGACTATAAAACTCCCAGTCCCTGGAAGTATTTCTTCCAAAAAGAATCACTTTTAGTAAAGACTTTTGATATTTTTTCCAAAATAATTGGAGCTAATTGGGGAGATGTTTACAAGATATTTTCTATTGGTGGGGGCTTTGATGAAGAAAAAGCGTATATGAAGAAACAGCTCTCTCCAGTAAAGGTAAAACGTTTTAAACCTGTTTCTATGTTCAAAGGTCCAATAAAAACAGATGAAAAAGGTGAAATAACAGTTAAATTCAAAATGCCAAATTATATAGGTTCGGTAAGAGTTATGGTGGTTGGGGCAAGGGGTAATAGCTATGGTAGCCAGGAGAAAGTGATACCAGTAAAATCTCCTTTAATGGTTATGCCAACCCTACCAAGAGTTTTAGGACCGGAAGATAAAATACTAATACCAGTGACAGTATTTGCCATGCAGGACAATATTGGTGAGGTAGAGGTAAATATGAATGTAAAAGGAGCTGCTAAACCAATTGGAGAAACTAAAAAGATTCTCTCATTTGCCAAAAAGGGTGATAAGGATATTTATTTTAAACTTCAGGCAGATGCAGCAATGGGCAGCTCAACAATTAAGATTTCCACCTCTTCCAAGGATTTTAGCGCTGAGGAAATCACTGAAATTGCCATAAGACCTTCTGCTCCTTATACCTATTTTTCCGAGGAAAAAGTGTTAAATCCAGAAAAAAAAGCTAAATTTAAAATACTAAATAGAGGTATTGCTGGTTCTAATTATTCAAGGATGATTATTTCTAAAAGACCCAATTTGAAACTCCACCAGCGGTTGGAATGGTTAATTAGATACCCTTATGGATGTATAGAACAGATTATATCAAGTGTTTTCCCTCAACTTTACTTAAAAGATATATTTAGCCTTGATGAGGAAAAAGCTCAAAAGAGCATGGACAGAAATATAAATGCTGGAATAGATAAACTAAGAACATTTCAATTATCAAATGGCGGATTTTCATACTGGCCCAATGGAAGTGAAGTCAACCTGTGGGGGACCAATTATGCAGGACATTTTATGATTGAAGCAAGTAAAATGGGATATTATGTTCCCCAAGATATGTATAACCAATGGATTGAATTTCAAAAAGATAAAAGTAGAACAACTTCTGATCCCAGTTTAACAAATGTTTATAGGGTCTATCTTTTAGCTTTAGCCGACCAATCAGCAATAGGAGCTATGAATTTACTGCATGAGAGCTATTTAGAAAAAATAGGTAATACTGAAAAATGGTTATTGGCTGCATCTTATGAACTTATAGGAGAGAGGCAAATAGCACAGGATATTGCCAAAGATGCAAAGCTGACAGTAAAAGAGTATACCGAGTTTGCAGGAACCTATGGTTCGGCTCTGCGAGATAAGGCCATAATGCTTGAATGTTTAACAATTATGAAAGATCCTGATAGAGAACTTATTCTCTATAAAGAAATAGTGAGAAGTTTATCAGAAAACAGGTGGTATTCTACCCAGACTATAGCTTACTCGCTTTTAGCCATTGGAAAATACTTTAAGGCTAATCCTGAAAAAGATGAGATTATGCAAGGAGAAATTTTCCTTCCCAGTGGTGAAAAAATAAAATTTAAGACAGATGAGCCAACTTATATATTGCCGATTACCCAGGGATTTGGAAAAGAACTGGAAGTAATAATTCACTCCCAGGAAAGGATCTTCGGAAATCTTGAATGGGAAGGAATTCCTCTAAGAGATACGGCAATCACTGAATCGAAGAATATCGATTTAAAAGTTGAATGGCTGAATGAGGATGGTATGGTTATTAATCCGGAGAATATAGAA
>JAUWJM010000120.1 GCA_030607715.1 Candidatus Aerophobota bacterium | reverse complement strand
CCCCAGCCATAGCTACCAGAATAAACGATTACCCGTAGGTCCAGTTTACCATCATTGTACACCTGCTGATAAGGTGTAATATCCATCATTCCGCCAGGCTCTATGACAGAGACCACTCCACAAGCTAGCATTGCCTCCTGAGCCGTCAGGATACACTGTTCTTGTTGTTCCAGGGGAAGTTGTCTGTATGAAGCCTCTGGAGGTAACCCCTTTTGCATTGTGTCACAGGGTATATGGCCATAGAAAACTCCCGTAGGCTCGCCTTGATGAGGTCCAGAGGCGAATCTTTCAATGTAGTTGAGCTCATCGGTCCACTCAGGATCTTTTTTCCAGTACTCCCAGCTCTCATCCCAGTCATTAAGTTTCATGGCCAACGTGTTGTAGGCAAAGCCATCCTCTATGTAGCTTAACCAAACAGGATTATTAGGTGAAACCGCATCCAGTTCAAGCCTATTTACCATCGCGCCTTGTTTCTCTTTTTGGATCTTCATCCAATCCCAGCAAATTCCTAAAACCCAGTCACCGGGTTTCGTTTTTGAGACTTGTTCTTTCACCAAATTGGTCATTTGCTCAACACTCGTACACTCGCCAAGATTGATTTTATAAAGTAGGTCACTACCAAGCAACAAAAAATGAATATGGGAATCCATTAACCCGGGAATAACAGTTCTTCCTCGCAGGTCTAGAATTTTGGTCTTTGGTCCCTTCAAACCTAAAATATCTTCAGTTTTCCCTACCGCCACAATTCTATTTTCCTTGATGGCCAAAGCCTCAGCTATTGAGAAGTCTTCATCCACGGTAATAATTTTTCCATTAGTAATAAGCAAATCCGGGATTAGATAATCCCATTGTGATGCTTGTGCTTCTGCTTGTAATATTTGGCTAGTTGCTAAAAGTATACATATAACAAGTACGCACACAAATCCTAGGTTTATATGGTTTAACTTATTTTTCATTTTTCTTTTCTCCTTTTTTTAAATATTTTACAATTTTCCTTTACCTCAGTTAATAGTCTACTTGTTTTTTCACCTCCTTTATTAACCCGAAGGGCAGAATACCACGGGCTTGCCCGTGGGTATCTACAGTGATCGCTATTTTGTACCTATTTACCTAGAATCACCTCCTGGTATTTTTTATTGCCGAGTAATTCCTCTCCAGTTCCTTCAAAGGTAATTTGACCCGATTCTAGCACATAGCTTCTGGATACCAAATTGAGAACCGATTCCATATCCCTTTCCACCACCCAGAGGATAGTCGTACCCATCTTATAAATATCCAGAATTTTACTAAAAACCTCCTCGATGACCTGGGGAGCCAATCCCCCACAAGGCTCATCCACCATTAAAAGTTTTGGAGTAAGAAGAAGAGAGCTAGCGATGGCTAACATCTGACGTTCCCCCCCGGATAAAGTCCCTGCCTTCTGTTTTTTTCTCTCTTTTAAAATGGGGAAATGTGCGCAGATATCCTCTAATTTATCTTCAAATTCAGATTCAGAGAGAAGATAAGCCCCCATTTCCAGGTTCTCCATAACAGTAAGATTGGGGAATACATTATTGTCCTGAGGTACATACCCAATCCCCTTTTGGACTACCTCATTAGGTTTAAGGTCTCCCAGTTGCTTTCCCTGGAAGATAATTTGGCCTTTTTTAACTTTCAAAATCCCGGAAATAGTTCTGAGTAAAGTGGTTTTTCCTGCACCATTGGGACCAATTATGGCCACCATCTCTCCCTCTTTAATTTCAATATTTATATTATAGAGAATAGATGTTCTCCCGTAGCCTGACTCAATGTCTTTAAGTTCAAGTAAACTCATTTCCCACCTCCTAAATAGGCCTCGAGGACCCTCTCGTCCTTTGTTATATCCTCCCAGGTTCCATGGGATAGTATTTGTCCATTGTTCATCACATAGATAGTATCGCCTACCTCCCGGATAAAACTCAGATTATGTTCTATAATAAAAAAGGTGAGCTTCATACGTTCTCGAATATCCTTTATATATTTGGCCATTTTCCACTGAAAGGCCGGATTAATTCCCGACATAGGCTCATCCAGAAGAAATATTTTTGCCTCGGTCATCATTTGATGACCAACTTCCAACAATTTGACTTCTGTGCTGGATAGATCTTCCACATATTCGTTCCTTTTCTCGTAAAGGCCCATGAAATTAAGAATCTCCGCTGCTTTTTCTTCAGCTTCTTTTTCATGGATCCGAATATTTTTGCTGGGAAAAAAAGTTCTCCATAATTTTTCTCCTTCCTGGGCTTGAGGAGCAATCATCATATTTTCCATTACTGTCATATGCATGAATCCAGCGGCTGTCTGAAAGGTTCTTACCATACCTTTCAGAGCTATCTCATAGGGCTGAAAATTCCCGACTTCTTCTCCCTTCAGCCATACTTCTCCTCCATCTTTTCTCAAAAAACCAGTGATTACATTAAAGAGGGTACTCTTTCCTGCTCCATTAGGTCCGATAAGACCTGTGATACTTTTCTCTTCCACTGTTAGGGAGCATCTATCCACGGCTCGCAAGCCTCCAAAATTCTTACATACTTCTTTTATTTTAAGCATTTCTTCCCTCCATATTATGTTCTCCCTATTTTCGAATTGTAAACTACTTTTGCTTCCTTAATAACACCATGGGGTAAAAATCTTAGTATAAGAATTAGCATCACTCCCAGGATAAACATTCGTAGTGATGCCAGTCTGGTAGCATAAGCTGCGGAAGCCTGAACAAATAGGGTAAATTGATCAACAAATACAAATATAAATGCACCCAAAATTGCGCCCTTGTTATTTCCTTTTCCTCCCATCATTACTGCCCACCAAGCCACAAAAGTAACAAAAGGAACAAACATGCTGGGTACAGCTACTGTAGTATACCGTATATATAAGCTACCTGCCACTCCAGCAAAAGCAGCTCCTATCATAAAAGACTTAAGCTTATATCGAAATACATCTTTACCTAAAGCTTTACATGCTACCTCATTTTCTCTTATTCCTTTAAGTGCTCGGCCAAAAGGAGAATCACATATTCTTCTCATTATAAGATAAGCTATAATTAAACCTCCGACCATGAGAGAAGCAAAGAAAAACTCGTAAGCATAGGGAGAGAAAAACTGTTTAAACGGTCGGTCCAATCCGTAAAATCCAAAGGAACCATTAGTCAACCAGCCTTCATTCTCCGCAACCAATCTTACAATTTCTGCAAAGGCAAAAGTTACCACTACAAAATGTTCTGCTCCTATTTTAAGAGTAGGCAGTCCTATTAAAAAAGCAAACAGAGCTGCAGTTATGGCTGCACCAATCACTCCCACCCACATTGGAAGATTAAACCCAAACATATAAGCATCCATAGGTCCCGGCGGAGAAGCAGTTAAAATTATAGAAGTATAAGCTCCTATTGCAAAATAAGCCACATATCCTAAATTACCCAAATCGGTATATCCAAATTGCAGATTTAACCCTAAAGTGTATATAGCATAAATCCCTGCAAGTGAAACAACTCCTACCAAGAAAGATAGTAGATCTCCACCCATTTTATTCACCTCCAAAAATGCCGCGTGGTTTTATAATTAGCATGATTATAATAATAGCAAAGGCTATTGCTGGCCTATATGCTGAAGGAATAATTATTACTCCTATATCATAGCAAGCCCTAACGATATAGCTCCAATCATCACTCCATAAATACTTCCCAGTCCTCCCAAGATTACTGCAGCCATAACTATTAAAATCTGTGACCAGCCTAAATCCGGGTGAAGAGAGGTGACTATAGCTAACAGAATTCCTGCCAATCCAGCCATTGCCGAAGCATATATCCAAACAAAAGCGGTAATTTTAGTAGTATTAATACCTCTGACCATAGCTAAATTAGTATTACTGGACATAGCCCGGAAAGCTTTACCTAACCTGGTTCTGGTTAGAAGGAGATGGAGAAAAAAAATGCTACCCACTGCAATAGCAACAATTAAAAGCTCATTTTTGCCTACTAATGGAATGCCGACTAACCTAATAGCTCTGCTCGGTAACATTTTATAAGACCTAATGATTGGTCCAGCAATCATCTCAGTGATTCCATGAATAGCAAAGGCAGCACCAACTGAAGTGAACAGAAGAACTACCGGACCGTATCTTTCCATAGGTTCAAATAAAGTTTTACCCATTAATAACCCTATCATACTTGTAAGAACAATAGCTATGATAGCGGAATAGATAAAGTTCCAACCCATCATCACACTAAATAGATAGGTTAGATATGCTCCTACTGTAAGTAGCTCACCATGAGCAATATTGAGGAACCCTTTAATATTATATATCATAGAAAAACCAATAGCGGCTAAAAGCAATATACTCCCGGTAACAATTCCATACACAGTATGCTGTAATAGTATAGAAAAGCTCATTTATTACCTCCTTTTCGCAACTTAAACAATTCTATGTGTAAATTCCTTTATTTTTCAAAAGGTTGAAGCTCTTGTATAACAAGAGCTTCAACCTTTTTTTACATTTATTCTGCCGTGATTTTTGTTATTTCTTCACCGGAGTAGAATTCCAAATCCACCCATTTCCCATTTTGAACCTGCGATACCCGAGCATTACCCATTATATCACCAAATTTATTAAAATCACAGGGTCCGGATGCTCCCTCGTAGTTGATATCATGTCCTAAGAGAAGATGGGCTAAGCCTTCAGCATAACTATATACTTTTACGCCGGGAGGATTTGCTACATACCGAATCTTATGCGCTATTGCCTCACCATCTACCTTTCCTGCAGCCTGAACAGCTAAAGCCCAAATATTTAGGGCATCATAAGCATTAGGAGTGAATGCACTTACCTCTATTTCCATATATCTCTTATATTTTGTCTCAAAGATACCGTAGGAAACAGTTCCAGCTTCAGCCGCTGGTTTCTCCGCATATACGCCTTCAATAGCCTCTGATCCTATCACTTGAATAGTGGTTGGCTGGTGCGCGTCGGAACCTAATACCACCGTATAATCTATGCCCCTTTCGTACATCTGAGGATAAAGAACTGCCAAAGTATCTAAATCCACAGCCAAAAATACACCTTCCGGATTCGCCTCGCTTATTTTTCTTATCTCGGGCCTGTAAGTGGTCATTCCCGGCTCAATAATTTGATTGGCTACTATCTCTCACCCCATATTTTTTATTTTCTGGTCTATTAT